>JBKBWE010000425.1:0-1543 GCA_046289145.1 Sediminibacterium sp. | reverse complement strand
TAATAATCCAACTAAAAGAAACTACTGCTGCGTTGATTGGTTCGTTTAAATTAGGTAATGTAATTAAAAACGGAGTGCAAGTAGCAATCATTGGAAAACCTAATGCAGGCAAGTCAACCTTGCTTAATACACTATTGAATGAAAACAGAGCGATTGTAAGTGATATAGCAGGAACTACTAGAGATACCATTGAAGAAGTATTAAATATTGATGGGGTTTTATTTAGGTTGATTGACACCGCCGGTATACGCGAACACACTGATGATGCAATTGAACAAATTGGCGTAAGTAAGAGCAAAGAAAAAATGCGTGCAGCGCAAGTGGTTATTTATTTATACGACCTCTTAAATATGAATGTTGAAGAGTTGCAAAAAATTGTAGATGAATTTGAGCAAGAAAATATCAACTATATATTGGTAGGAAACAAAGCGGATACTGCTACTGCTGCAATAATGACACAGTTTGTAGAATTTAAGAACAGTATGTTTATATCTGCGAAGAAGAATGTACAAATTGAAACGCTTAAAAAATTATTAGTTGAAAATACTATTCACGGAAATATTCATACAGAGTCTACCATCGTAACCAATGCGAGGCACTATGAAGCGTTAGTAGGCTTGATGCAATCATTGAATGAGGTAGAGCAAGGATTAAGCAATCAATTACCTGGAGATTTATTGGCATTAGATATACGTCAGTGCTTACATTATTTAGGAACAATCACAGGAAGCATTACCCACGAAGATCAATTAGATTATATTTTTAGTAAGTTCTGTATAGGGAAGTGATTTTAGTCGGGGTTGTTCCATTAATGTTCATCACTCTTCTAAAGCGGCTATAATCTTTGGAGTTTAAATTCACATATTTATGTGGTTTTTGTTCACTATTGCTCTTTGTAATTTTGAACAGGATAAAATTATAATATACTCAAAATACAATTCCATTTCTTTCGACGAAAGCATTATACCATTAGTTACTGTGAAGCAAGTATTAATGGGTGTTAAATTTAATGAGCCAATGACAAGAAAACTTATTGTTTATATCGCCATGAGTTTGGATGGTTTTATTGCTAAACCCAATGACGACCTTAGCTTTTTATCTATTGTTGAAAAAGAAGGAGAAGATTACGGGTACGCAGATTTTGTTTCGAAAGTTGACACTGTTATAATAGGAAGAAAAACGTATGATTGGGTAACAAAACAATTTGACTTTCCACATGCTGATAAGGCAGCGTATATTATTACAAGAACACCAAGGCCAAACATTGGTAAGACGGTATTTTATACTGGTGATTTGAAGGAGTTGGTAATGAAATTAAAAAGTGAACAAGGTCAAATTATTTTTTGTGATGGTGGGGCCGAGGTAGTTAATGAACTTTTAAAGCACAATCTGATTGACGAGATGATTATCTCTATTGTTCCTTTTCTGTTGGGGAACGGCATAAGCCTTTTCAAAACTGGGAGGCCCGAAATTAAATTGGCACTTATAAGTGCAAAAAAGATTGAGACTGGTTTAACTCAACTTCATTACAAAATCCATTAGA
>JBKBWE010000424.1:0-1544 GCA_046289145.1 Sediminibacterium sp. | reverse complement strand
GCACCTAATCATTTAGGAGGGCATCTTATTTTATTTCTGACAATAATGGGATTCTCTGTATTGGTCAATACCATGCTTTTTGCACCCGAAATACTATTTGAAAAAGATCAGATAGCAAGGTTCACCATTTTTGAAAAAATCATATTTGGCTTCTTTTATTTGATTACCCATTTTCTAGTCATTGTATTTGGACAACGATTGTTCAAAGGAATGCCACCCCTATTTATCGCCACCGAAAAGGGATTTTACTATGAGCCCGCAGGTATAGGCAGTGGATGGATTTTATGGGAGGATATAGCAGAAGTAAGGGAAAGCGAAGTGCTCTTTGGCTCAGGCGTAAACAATGGACCCAAACTAGTGCCCGTAATTGGAATAAAACTCACCAATCCAGAAAAATACCGCGCAGCTTATGCGCCCTTGCTTCAATACGCAGTAAATATTGGCCAAAAATTCCACAATTACCAAACCGAAGGAGTCGGCGATATTCTACTGCGCCCCTCCGATTTCGGAAATCAATACGATGAAGTGTTAGCCCTGTTTAAATCAAAGGTCAAAAGTTAAATTGAGATGTCCTCCAAGCCCAACCTCTATAATTTTTTGAAGAGTTGATATACGAACATCTTTAATGTCGTTCTCAACTTTTGAAATGTAAGCTTTATTTGTTCCACACTTTTCGGCTAGCTGCTCCTGCGTTAATCCTTTTTCTAGTCTTGCTTCTTGTATCATTGCACCCAATTTGAAGCTTTCATATCCTTTGTCAAATTTGTCTCTTTTAGGAGTTCCTTTTTTCCCATATTGCTCTTCAATTAAGAGTGCAAGTGTTTTTGTGCTATTTTTTGTTTTCATAATATTCCTCCATTATTTTTAAAGCTTTTGCAATTTCTTGCTTTGGGGTTTTTTGGGTTTTCTTTTGGAACCCGTTCGCAATTACAACTAATTTCCCTTCATCAAAGAAGCAAAAAAGTCCATATAATTTTATCTTTAACTTTTTGCCTTTGCTTCTTTAGAAATTCTTCGAAGTAATTTTTAAAAGTTATTATAGTTCGGTATTTCTTTACCATAAATTGAATACAAATATACAAAAGTAGTCTAATAAGGCAACTTATTTTCGATATTTGCTTACCAAATGCTTTCTATATTCCTTTTTCTCATCAAAGTTCTTGGGTAGTTTTACTTTACCAGACAAACTCTTTACAAGAAGGCTAATTTCTTGGGCATTGTAGGATTCAACTAGTTTTGAGAGGCTGGTATTCTAAAGTTGGAAGTTTATTAGAAACCCTATTGATAAATAATAGTGCTAGAATATTTAAAAACGAAGTACAGGCTTTAGGTATAGGTTTGTTAAGATGTATTGAATTAATATGTTTTGTTAGCGAGGCATTTAAATTTTTGCGTGGGTTGAATTTTCGGAAGAAAATTCAGCAAAAATTTAGTAGCCGAGATGGCAAAACCATACTAATCAATAAATTATTTAGAACCTGTACTACCAAACCCCCCAGCTCCTCTATCAGACTCATTCAATTCAATAACAAGAACCCATTGAA
>JBKBWE010000423.1:0-1549 GCA_046289145.1 Sediminibacterium sp. | reverse complement strand
TGCTCAACACGAAAATCATGTGATGCCTAAGGATACTGTTGTTAAAGCAAAAAGCCCTCGCACTGCTGCGCACAAAGCAACTTGGATTGAATTTTCTAATGATGTTCAAATTGCGGGTAAACTTGTGCCAAAAGGAATGTAAAATGATAAGTATTAACAATTTGTGTTAGATAGGCTATGAACTATTAGTTGTACCTTCAACTTGTTTTAGATATGTTTTGATTACGGAAATCTCATTTATTTAAAATTTTATTTATGAAATTGTTCAAGTACATCTTTGTAATTACACTGATTGTTTCTCTTGCATCATGTGCTACCACTTCTAAATTTCCTGTTTCAACAGTAGTACCTGCAGCAGACATCACTGCTAAAAAAAGTACTGATGCCAATAAGAATAGTACGTTAGAAATTAAAGCACGTAATTTGGCAAGTCCTGATCGTTTAGTGCCTCCAGGAACCAATTACAGTATATGGATTGTTACAAAAGGACAGGGTACAAAAAAAGTTGGCCAGTTATTAGTGAAAAATGGTGATAAAGCCACTTTTAAAACGACTACGGCGTTTGACTTTGATGAAGTATTTATTACTGTTGAAAATCAAAGTGACTTAACATATCCTACTGGCGTAGAAATCTCCAGAACTAAGTTTTAAATGAATGTATGCATCAGTAAACACTTAGTTATTACTTGTGTCTGGAAAATTCATGCCGAGCATTAAAGACGTGTTAACGGATTGTAGCGAAGGCATGAAAATTTCCAGACATATTAAGACCTTAGTTGCAAGTAAGCTTTTCTACTGCTTGTAATCCTTCGATGCCGATGTTGAGCGAAAAATTGTTTACGTAGAGGTTGATATGCTGCCTCATGACTTCTTCGCTCATTTCTTGTGCGTGCTCAATTACATACGGTGCAACTGCAGGGTAGTGGGCAAATGCATATTCAATGCTTTGTTTAATTAATGCGTCTACCTCTTGTATGATTGTGGGGTCAATGGTTTTTTTTGCAATGATGCCTCCAAGTGGTATGGGCAATTGTTGTGTTTCTTCCCAATAGGCACCTAGATCAATAATTTTTGCTAATCCCTTTGCTTCATAAGTGAAGCGGTTTTCGTGTATAATCACACCTGCATCTACTTCTCCGTTTAACACTGCATTTTCAATCTCGTGAAATACTTTGAATACTTTTTTTGTTGCATTAGGATAGGCCAGGCTAAATAATAAATGTGCAGTTGTATTTTCTCCTGGAATCGCGATGGTCATGTCATCTACTGAATTGAAGTTACTTGGTTGGGTAATCAGCAATGGTCCTACTCCTTTGCCTAATGCTCCTCCGCTATTGAGTAGCTGGTACTGTTGATTTACTTTATTCCATACCCCATAACTGATTTTTGAAAAATCCATCTTGCCTTGTAATGCCCACTCATTCAGGGATTGCACGTCTTCTAGGAATACTTCAAATGAAAGTCCCTTCGTGTCTATTTTACTATTCACTAAAGCATCAAAAATAAATGTATCGTTGGGGCAGGGAGAAAATGCCAAACTAAATTTCAT
>JBKBWE010000143.1:0-7060 GCA_046289145.1 Sediminibacterium sp. | reverse complement strand
GGTCGTGAGCAGTATGGTGATTTTCCACTGTTGTATGGCCAAAAATTCACCGCGCAACCAGTTGATCTAAAAAATACGGGTATGCGTTATCAGAAAGCCCGTGATAAATATATTGAAGTTGGTCAGGATAAGAAATATGTGTACAATCCTGAAGATAAAATGTTATTCCCAAGGGTTTGGGATGCAAGTGACGATCAATACCATGCTTATTACTATTCAGCATTTTTGAATATACCAAAATTGAAAAATGGCACATACGAACGTGCGCCTAACCAAGTAGATAACGTTAAATTCTTCATAGGATACCAAGTATATTGGATGTATTTCCGCTACTTTATGTGGAATTTTTCTGGTAAGCAAAATGATATTCAAGGTGTTTACACTGGAAATGTTCGCGACGGTAACTGGATCACTGGTATTTCATTTGTTGATAATTTAATTTACGGAGACCAATCTCAAATGCCTGATTCGCTTAAAAATAACAAAGCAAATAATAAGCTTTTTGCTTTGCCATTAATTTTAGGTTTATTAGGATTTGTATATCATCGTAGAAAACGTGGAGATGATGCTTTTACCAATTTATTGATGTTCTTCTTTACCGGTTTTGCAATAGTATTATATTTAAACCAAGCAGGTAACCAGCCACGTGAGCGTGATTATGCTTATGTGGGAAGTTTTTATGCATTTGCTGTTTGGATTGGATTGGGCGTAATGGCAGTCATTTCATTTTTAGAGAAAAAAATGAAACCTGCAGTAGCAGCTACTTTGGCAACTATAGTTTGTTTGCTGGCAGTGCCTGTATTAATGGCACAGCAAGAATGGGATGACCATGATAGAAGTAAAAAAGTATTGGCTCGAGATTTAGCTAAAGATTATTTAGAAAGCTGCGCTCCCAATGCTATTCTTTTCACTTTTGGAGACAATGATACTTATCCATTGTGGTATGCTCAAGAAGTGGAAGGCATTCGACCAGATATTCGCGTTATCAATTACAGCTTATTAGGAATAGATTGGTATATCAATGAAATGCGGTACAAGGTAAATGAAAGTGCACCAATAGATGTAATTTGGTCTGCTGAACAAATTGAAGGAGGTAAAAGGGATTATGCTTTATATCGTCCAAAACCGAATATTCCTGAAGACCGTTATTATGACCTTTACGATTTAATGAAAAATTATGTAGGCAGTGATGACCCTATCAATATGGAAGACAGGGGAAATGGAGAAGCATTAAGCACATTCCCAGTTAGGAAATTCTCAGTTCCAGTAGATAAAGCACAGGTATTGGCAAATAAAACGGTAAACGCCAACGATAGTGTTGTTGCCGAGCTTCGTTTTGAATTGCCCAAAGGTTCTATGATGAAAAATGATATGGCTGTTTTGAATATCATTGCTGCTAACAAATGGAGTCGCCCTATTTATTTCACCAACCCTCAGGTAGATTTAGGATTTGATGAGTTCCTAAGAAGAGATGGACTAAGTCATAGACTAGTTCCTGTTCAAGGTTCTAAAGTAAACACCGATTGGATGATGAGTAAAGCAATGAATGTGTTTGCTGCGGGGAATGCCAACGTGAAAGGAGTGTATTTTGATGAAGAGAATAGAAGACACTTAAATAGTATTAGAACTGCTTATACAGAACTAGCCATTGATTTAGCTGCAAAAGGCAGAAAAGAAGATGCAAGAAAAGTATTGCAAAAAGTTGATAAGCTTATGGATGAAGAAAATTTCCCTTACGGTATGGTAAGTAGAGGAAATATGCATAATAGAAATACATTAATGTTCTTAGAAGCTTGTTATATGGCTGAAGATAAGAGCTTGATTGAAAAAGTTGCTGCTTCAGTAGGCAAAGACCTTCAACAACAAATCAAATATTATAATTCACTTACTGGCAAAAAAGCCGAGTTAATGGAAGATGAAAAAAGAATAGCTGAAGGATATATGGAAGGGATGGAAAGAATGAAGACTGTATATAACCCAGCGATTCAAATTCCAGGTAAGTTAATGGCGCCGAGAGATAGTATTAAATAGTTTTAAATAATTGCAAATTGAATCGTCCCGAATTTCGGGGCGATTTTTTTTGAACTTAATCGACTAATTACTGTTAACTTATATTATGATTGGTCACCAATTTTTTTCTTTTAACTCAGCACAAAACGGCAAAACTAAATTTGAACAATTGCTGGATATTTTTATGCAATTGCTCACTTATACAAGTGGTGATGCTGCAGAATCTTTGAGTTGGATGAATGAATTGGATAAGCAATACCAATTTACTGATCAAGAATATGGTATGGGCGATTTTATTGAAGACCTCAAGCAAAACGGATACCTAAAAGAAGATCCAGCAAATGGAGATTTTACTATAACGGGTAAGTCTGAACAAACTATCAGAAAAAAAAGCTTGGAAGAAATTTTTGGGAAACTCAAGAAAGCGGGTAAAGGAAACCATCAAACATTTAAGCCAGGTCAAGGTGATGAAGTGAATTCAGATACTAGACCATTTCAGTTCGGTGATATGTTAGAGCAGATTGATTTCACGGAGAGTATAAGAAATGCGCAAATTAATAGGGGCGTAGAAGCATTCTCTATGCATGAAGATGATTTGCAAATTCGAGAAGCAGATTTTAAAACACAAACTTCAACTGTTTTAATGATTGATATCTCACATTCCATGATATTATATGGAGAAGATAGAATTACGCCAGCTAAGAAAGTGGCCATGGCTTTATGTGAATTGATTACGACCAAATATCCTAAAGACACCATTGACATAGTAGTATTTGGAAATGATGCTTGGAGTATAGAAATGAAAGACCTTACTTATTTAAAAGTTGGCCCTTAT
Source organism: Sediminibacterium sp. (assembly GCA_046289145.1). GTDB lineage: Bacteria > Bacteroidota > Bacteroidia > Chitinophagales > Chitinophagaceae > Sediminibacterium. Next base: position 4,215 of record JBKBWE010000143.1, on the reverse strand, counting down.
CATACCAATACGGTTGCAGGGCTAGAGTTGGCCATGGATTTACTTAGAAGAAGAAAGAATCCCAATAAGCAAATCTTTATGATTACGGATGGCAAACCAACTTGTTTAAAAATTGGTAAGCAATATTATAAAAATAGTTTTGGGTTAGACAGAAAAGTAGTGAATCGTTGCATCAATTTAGCGGCGCAGTGTAAAAAACTAAAGATACCCATCACCACATTTATGATTGCCTCAGACCCTTATCTGCAGCAGTTTGTACAAGAATTTACCGAAATGAATAATGGCAAAGCTTACTTTGCTTCATTGGATAAATTAGGTGCATTTATATTCAAAGACTTTGAAAGTGGAAAAAGAAAAACCCTTTATTAAAATGAAAAAAGCAAAGACCATTCAATACACTTCTATTTATAATTTAGGTCAACTTAAGGCAAGTGGGTACCAATCCAAATCGGTTAAAGAAGAAGTAAGAAATAATCTTATAAAAACAATACAGGAAAAAGAAAATCCCTTTGTTGGTATCATGGGTTATGAAGACACCGTTATACCCGATACAGAGAGAGCTTTGTTGAGCCAACATAATATACTGTTTTTAGGATTAAGGGGGCAAGCTAAAACTAGGATGGCTAGGCAAATGATTGATTTACTAGACGAATATATTCCAGTAATTGCTGGGTCAGAAGTAAATGATGACCCTTTCAAACCATTGAGTAGGTATGCCCATGACTTGATTGCAGAAAAAAGGGATGAAACCCCCATAGAATGGGTGCACCGTTCTGCTCGATATGGCGAGAAGTTGGCTACGCCAGATGTAAGTGTGGCAGATTTAATTGGAGATATTGACCCCATCAAAGCGGCAAATTTAAAGTTGAGTTTCTCCGATGAAAAAGTAATTCATTATGGAATTATACCTAGAAGCAATCGAGGTATTTTTGTGATAAATGAACTGCCCGATTTACAAGCCAGAATTCAAGTTGCATTATTTAATATTTTACAAGAAGGGGATATTCAAATACGGGGCTTCAAATTAAGAATGCCTTTAGATATTCTTTTTGTATTCACCGCAAATCCAGAGGACTATACGAATCGCGGAAGTATTGTTACTCCATTGAAGGATCGAATTGAAAGCCAAATACTCACACACTATCCCAAAAATATAGAAACTTCATTGGCTATTACGGAACAGGAAGCCAATATATTGCCTGCACAAAAAGAAAGGGTCAATATCAGTGATTTAGTAAAGCGCATTATTGAACAAGTTGCATTTGAAGCTAGGTCTAATGAATATGTAGATAGAAAGAGTGGAGTTAGTGCAAGGCTAACCATTGCAGCTTTTGAAAATGCAGTTAGTAGCGCTGAACGTAGAGCAATCATACACAACGAAATAGCTACACAGGTTTGGATCAGTGATTTAACTGGTATCATACCTGCAATTACTGGTAAAATAGAATTGGTATACGAAGGGGAACAAGAGGGTCCATATCAAGTTGCTGTAAACTTAATAGACAAGTCGGTAAGGAATATATTTGTTCAGTATTTCCCTAATCCAGAGCAACCTAAAAAAAGAAGAAATACAGGAAAGAAATCTACTGAAGAAGCTGTTGCAAATGAGAATCCATATAAAATGATTACTCGTTGGTTCGATAGCGGCAACCATATAGAGCTTCTATTAGATATGAAAGATGCTGCAAAAATTGAAACGCTTTATCAAGTAGATGGATTGTATGCATTGGTTAAAAAACATTATCCTCATGCAAATGCAAATGAAAATGCATTGCTCATGGAATTTGTTTTACATGGACTTGCAGCCTATTCAATTATTAGTAAAAAATCTATTGATGGGAAACTTAGTTTTAATGACCTGATGGGAAGTATGATGAATTTCGAAAATTTTGAAACTGAAGAAGAAGAGGATATCTAAATCAGTTCTTTTAATTTTTCTACCACAGCATCAATTTCCTCCTTGTTATTGTGTTTGCTAAAGCTAAATCTCACTGTAACTTGATTAGGGTTGTTATTTATTGCCCTTATCACATGGGAGCCTTGGTCGGCTCCACTTGTACAAGCACTTCCTCCACTTGCGCAAATATTATTAATGTCTAAATTAAATAAAATCATTTCGCTTTTTTCTGTTTTTGGGAAGCTAACACTTAAAACAGCGTACAAGGATTTACCAGTAGGGTCACCATTAAAACAAATGCCTTTAATATTTTTATTAAGTTGATTCATCATATAATGCTTCAACTCAGTAATATAATTACTATCATTTTCATAGTTAGTAGTTGCTAATTCAAGCGCTTTAGCAAAACCTACAATTCCATACAGATTTTCTGTTCCTGCACGCATATTTCTTTCTTGGCTACCACCATGTACAAAAGGTTTAATCTTTACATTTTCATTGATGTATAACATACCAACACCTTTAGGCCCATGGAATTTATGTCCGGCACCGGTGATATAATGAACGGGTGTATTTCTTAAATTAAATGGAAAATGTCCCACCGTTTGTACAGTATCAGAATGGAAAATGGCATTGTATTTTTTGCAAAGCTCACCCACTGCATGAATATCTAACATATTACCAATTTCATTATTGGCATGCATAAGTGTTACCAAACATTTTTCTTCGCTTTCTGCGAGCAATGTTTCTAAATCAGCGAGGTCAATATGTCCATTGGGCATAAGCTTTACATAACTTAAAGCAGCTTCTCCATTTTGGTATAAGTATTCTACAGTATGGCTTGTTGCATGGTGTTCAATAGGAGAACTAATTATATGCTTACATCCAAGGTCTCTTACTGATGCGGTGATGGCCATATTACTACTTTCTGTACCTCCACTCGTAAAGAAAATTTCAGCAGGGTGGGCGTTCAATAATTTTGCAACTGATTTTCTTGAATTTTCTATGGCCATTCTAGATTCTCTACCATAAGAATAAATAGAAGATGGATTGCCAAAGTGCTTTGTTAAATAAGGCATCATAGCTTCCAATACTTCAGGGTCTAATGAAGTAGTTGCTGCATTGTCTAGATAGATTCTTTCCATAAAATCGTTTGTTAAATAATTAATTTAATCCAGCTGCTTCCTTAATATCATCCATCAATCTTTTTGCAATATTTGCTGCAACAGTTTCACTATTACTTTCAGCATAAATTCGAATAATAGGTTCGGTGTTGCTACTTCTTAAATGAACCCAATCATTTTCAAATTCAATTTTAAGCCCATCATCAGTATTGATAGGATTCTTTTTATACTTCTTTTTAATTTGCTCAAATATGCTCAATAAATTAACACCAGGAGTTAATTCAATCTTGTTTTTACTCATAAAATAGTCAGGGTAGGTATTTCTGAGTTGCTTTATTGATTTTTTTTCTTTTGCAAGATGTGTTAAGAATAAAGCTATACCTATTAAAGCATCTCTACCATAATGTAAATCGGGTACAATAATGCCTCCATTTCCCTCACCGCCAATTACAGCGTTTACTTCTTTCATTTTTGAAACCACATTTACTTCACCAACTGCACTTGCTGAATAAGTTCCACCGTGCTTTATGGTTATATCTTTTAATGCACGGGTACTACTCATATTACTAACTGTATTCCCTTTTCGATGCTGCAAAATATAATCGGCAACAGCAACCAAAGTATACTCTTCTCCAAATAAACTACCATCTTCACATACAAAACAAAGTCTATCTACATCTGGGTCTACTGCTATACCCAAACTTGCTTTTTGTTTATTTACTTCATTACATAAATCTCTTAAGTGTTCAGGTAATGGTTCAGGATTATGTGCAAACTGACCGTTTACTTCGCTGTTTAAAACAGTATATTTTTTTACCCCTAAAGCATTTAATAAGGCAGGAACCGCTATGGCTCCAGTGCTATTAATTGCGTCAATTACTATAGAAAAATTGGCAGCTTTTATGGCTTCTTTGTCAACTAAAGGATAATTTACACATGCTTCAATGTGTTTTTCTAATAAGTTTTCTCCAACAACAACTTTCCCTAATTGGTCTACGGATACAAACTGAAAGTCTTCTTTTGCCGCTATTTCGAGTAGTTGTGTTCCTTCAGCACCACTTATGAATTCTCCTTTTTGATTGAGTAATTTTAAAGCATTCCATTCTTTGGGATTATGGCTGGCAGTTAATATAATTCCTCCTACAGCTTGTTCAGACACTACTGCCATTTCAACGGTAGGAGTAGTGCTTAATC
>JBKBWE010000142.1:0-7069 GCA_046289145.1 Sediminibacterium sp. | reverse complement strand
ATCTTGGCACCATATAACTCAAAGAGAAAGAAATATTCTTTGTTAAACTTCTTTCATAAGTAACATGAAAATTTCTTGCAGCCATGGAACCAACATTCCACTTGATAATATTTTTTCCGCCAATTAATTTCTGCGCATCGGCATTTAAAAAGGGCAGTAACATTGCTAAAAAAAGTAATTTTTTCATTGGTGTTGTTTGATTGGTTTAATTTATTGAGTTACTAAGTCTGCTATTGTTTGGTTTTCTAAAATACTTAAGGTTTTGTCTCTTACTTTAGCCATGATTTTGTTAAGACCACATTTTTTTTCGTTACAGTCGCCACACTTTTCATAAAAATTTAAACTAACACAAGGCAATAAAGCAATAGGGCCTTCAATCAATCTCATTACTGATGCTAAACTAATGGTGGTTGGTTCGGTATTAAAATAATAACCTCCACCTTTCCCTTTCTTGCTGTTTAAAATTCCGGCTTTTTTTAATTCTAATAAAATTGATTCAAGAAACTTAAGGGGGATTTTTTTTCTTTCAGCAATATCTGCAATCAAGAATGGGCCAATATTTTTTTGCTCAGCCATATAGGTAAGCGCCTTAAATGCATATTGGGTCTTCTTCGAAAGCATTAGCTAAGATATTACTAATTATGATAATCCTAATACCTCTTTCATGGTATAAATACCCTTCTTTCCAATGGCAAATTGGGCAGCAGTTACTGCTCCACCTGCAAATCCGGTTCTATTGTGTGCGGTATGAATGATTTCTATATCATCTATTGCAGAACTATACTTTACATGGTGAGTGCCAGGTGCAGGGTCTATTCTTTCAGATTGAATCTCTAATAAGTTACTGTTAGGAGAAACGGCATTATTGATCCAATTAGTTTTTCTGCTTAATCCTTCTAGCACTTGTTCTGCCAAAGTGATAGCAGTGCCACTAGGTGCATCTTTTTTCTGGGTATGGTGTATCTCTTTAAGCATTACATCATAACTAGGGTACTGCTCCATTAATCCAGCTAGAAATCTATTTACTTCAAAAAATAAATTAACGCCTATACTGTAATTGCTCGAATAAATTAATGTGCCATTTTTTTCCGTGCAAAAATTAGCCACTTTATCCCAGTTTTCTAACCAACCAGTAGAACCACTTACTACGGGTATGCCAAACGACAGGCATTTCATAATATTTTCTACAGCGCTATGTGGTCCGGTAAACTCAATAGCTACATCGGCTAGTGCTAGCTTTTCCGCAGTAAAATCTGCTGCATTGTCTACATCAATCTTTAAAACAATCTCATGGTGTTGATCCAACGTAATGGCTTCAATGGCTTTACCCATTTTGCCATATCCTATTAGTGCTATTTTCATTTGAATGTATTTATCTAGCAATCAGCAACGGCTTCTTGCTTTTCTCTTTTATATTAAAAGACAAAGTTAGTGCAGGTGTTCTGGTATGCGGATTTAATTGTGGGTGAATTTGCATACTCAGGTTATTGCTCACATCAAAATGACGTAAATGCCCAAAAACAGTTGCATCAACTACTTGAAGGCCCCATGCAAGTATAAACCAAAGAATAGAATAGTCTCGGTCTCTTCTAAATGAGTTTCTATAATTCTGTAATGAACCAATGCTTAACCCAGTTAATTCAGGATCTATTGATGCCACGTCTGAACTATCTCCATTTTGCTCTTTAAAGCGAGCCTCGTAGGCAAATTTTGTTTTGTTATAGAATGACGTGTTGTAAAAATAAGTGATGGCAGGAATGGCTAGCACGCCATATACTAAGGGTATTTTCCAATATTCTCTGTTGTATGCCTGCCCCCATCCAGGTATTAATGCAGATCTTCTAGTGGCACGTTGAGGAATATGATTGGCCATCCAGGTAGAATCTTTTTCTTTCTTTTTTATTTTGGCTAATTCCTTCTCCGTTAAAGGAAGCAAAGGTTTTACCTCTGCACTATCATTCGTTGATTGTGCGTTGGCTGTAGCCCCTAAAAGAAATACCACAACAAAAAACAATACTAATTTTTTGAACATGCCAATTTAACCCACGGTTATATTCATTAAATCCAAAATCTTATTTAACTCATCTAATGAGTAATACTCTATAGAGATACTGCCATACCCCTTTTTGTTATGCGTCATATTCACTTTTGTGCCAAAATGGGAAGCAAGGTTGTCTTGAATCTTTTGGTAGGCAGGAGGAAGGTCGCTTTTAGTAGCAGCAGTGCCTGCAACTGATTTTTCTCCTTTATACAGTTTTCTTACCAATTCTTCCGTTTGTCTTACGCTTAATTGCTTTTGTTGTATTTCTTTAAATACATAGAGTTGCTTATCGATGGTGTCAATATTTACCAAAGCTCGGGCATGTCCCATGCTAATGGTATTATTGCGAACAGCTGCTTGAATATCTGGGGGTAATTTTAATAAACGGATATAATTGGTTACTGTGCTTCTTTCTTTACCCATTCGCTCTGCTACTTGTTCTTGGGTATAGTTGAGCTCTTCCATCATTCTTTTAAAACTGAGTGCCATTTCTATGGCATTCAAGTTCTCCCGTTGAATATTTTCTAATAATGCCAGTTCTAATAATTGCTGGTCGTTGGCCTGTCTTATATATGCAGGAACGTCTTTTAACCCTGCTAATTTTGAAGCACGGAATCTTCTTTCTCCTGCAATCAACTGGTATTTGCCATTGGGTAGTTTACTAACCGTAAGCGGTTGAATAATATCGTGCAGCTTTATAGAAGTAGACAATTCTTGTAATGCCTGTTCATCAAAATCTCTTCTAGGGTTTTTTGGATTAATCTGAATATCGGCTAATGGAATTCTAGAACTGGTAGTTACTTGTTCCACTATTTCATTCTTTAAACTTCCGCTGGTATTTTTAAGGTCTTGGTCTATATTTTGCAATAAGGACCTCAATCCTTTACCTATAAGGTCTTTATTTGGTTTTGAAGTACTCATAAATTATTCTATAATTCTATCTTGATTAGAAATTTTTGTCATTCCGTTGTTTTGCAGAATTTCTTTAGAAAGATTCAAGTAGTTAACTGCACCCTTGCTTTCCGCATCGTATAATATCACGGGTTTACCTACGCTAGGCGCTTCGCTTAAACGAGTATTTCTATGGATAATGGTAGCAAAAACCATATCATCAAAATGACGTCTTACTTCGCTCACCACTTGATTGCATAAACGCAAACGGCCATCGTACATGGTCATTAATATACCTTCAATTTGTAAAGCAGGGTTTAACCTGTTCTGCACAATTTTAATGGTGTTTAATAATTTTCCTAAGCCTTCTAATGCAAAGAATTCACACTGCACAGGAACGATTACACTATCAGAAGCAACTAGAGAATTTACGGTAATTAAACCCAAAGAAGGAGAGCAGTCGATGATGATAAAATCGTATCGATCCCTTACTGCGTCTAAAATGCCTTTCATTACATTTTCTCTATTGGGATAATTGATCATTTCAATTTCGGCACCTACTAAATCTATATGAGAAGGAATCAGGTCTAAATTAGGTACATCACTTTTTAAAATGACTTCGTTGGCAGTTACGTTGTTTACCATACAGTCGTACAAACTATTGGTAATATTGTGCAAATCGAAACCTACACCAGTGGTACTGTTGGCCTGAGGGTCTGCATCTACCAGCAGGGTTTTGTATTCTAATACAGCCAAACTGGCTGCTACGTTAATTGCAGTGGTGGTTTTACCTACTCCGCCTTTCTGATTGGCTACGCCAATAATTCTTGCCATAATTGCTATTCCTTTTCTCGGTTGCCAAAAATACGGCTTCGGTAACAGCTCTCAAACAATATTATGCAATAGCTGTTAAGATAGGGGAGTTATCTTTACATTTTATATTAATATATGCGCAGTACCGGAACTTTGTTTTTTATAGCAGCCATCATGGTTTTGCTAGATTTTTATGTTTATCAAGCCATTAAAACCGTTACTCAGCCCTTGTCTGAGCGATTGAGAATGTATATCCATATTGGGTTTTGGCTGATTTCGGTGCTCACTGTATTCTCATTAATGGCATTTCCGTTTGTGCCGGCATTGCAACAGTCTAAATTATTTAGGAATTATGTTTTTGCTATTTTGGCTGGACTATTTATTGCTAAATTGATTGCGGCCACTATTTTTTTGGTAGATGATATCAGAAGAACGGGTTGGTGGGCCATTAGTAAAGTGTATAAAAGTACTGGGGGGCAAATATTGGGCGATGGACAAATGGTGTCGAGGTCGGTATTTTTAAGCTGGATTGGTTTGGGCTTAGGTTCTACTTTGTTTGGAACCATGCTATTTGGGTTTAGAAATAAGTATAAATACCAAGTAAAGAAAATGCAGCTATCCTTTGCTAATTTGCCCAAGGCTTTTGATGGATTAAAGCTGGTTCAAATTAGTGATGTCCACAGTGGAAGCTTGCAGGATATTCAGGCAGTTAACAAAGGAATTGATTTGATCTTACAACAAAATCCCGATATCATCTTTTTTACAGGCGATTTAGTAAACGATCGTGCCACAGAAATGGAGCCGCTCAAAGCTTCATTTGCTCGGTTAAAAGCCCCACTAGGGGTATATAGTACACTAGGTAATCACGATTATGGAGACTATGTGCAATGGCCTAGTACAGCGGCTAAGCAGGCCAATTTGGCGGCTTTAATCAACCTACATAAAGAAATGGGATGGGATATTTTGATGAACGAGCATCGCATCATTGAAAAAGCGGGTGAGAAAATTGCTGTTTTGGGTATTGAAAATTGGGGTGCCAAGGGAAGGTTTCCTAAGTACGGAAAAATGGAAGATGCCATCAAAGGAACAGAACAGGTTCCCTTTAAAATGTTGTTGAGTCATGATCCAAGTCATTGGGATGCACAAGTAAAAACAAGTTATACCGATATAGACATCATGTTTGCAGGGCATACACATGGTATGCAATTTGGCTTGGAGAACCCTTATTTTAAATGGAGCCCCGTTAAATGGATGTATAAGCAATGGGCTGGATTATATGAAGACGGGAACCAAAAATTATATGTTAATCGCGGATTTGGATTTATTGGTTACCCAGGAAGGGTAGGCATCATGCCAGAGATTACCGTGATTGAGTTCACCAAAGCCTAACGCTTCGCAATTTTATTCATCGATATTGCCCTTTGCATAGTGCATTTAAAGCGATTGATGCCCTTTTCACGTAAGTTTTGGTGTTTGGTGGTTCTGCCGTTCATGCGCTTGCGCCACATTTTAAAGCTAGATGCTTTGCTATTCAACCGCATGAATTCGATGACTTCTTTTTCAGATAAACCAAACTGAAATTGAATGGCTTCAAAGGGAGTTCTGTCTTCCCAAGCCATTTCAATAATGCGGTCTTTGTCTTTTTGGTCTAGTGCATTCATTTTCTTTTAACATTTCATGTGTAACATTGGTTCAATTAAAATCGTCTATGGCATAAGTATTGAATAGATTAACTAAACCAATTGTTATGCGTACGATTTTTTTATTTGCAGCTTTATTAATAGCTGGTACAACAGTGAATGCCCAAAAGGGTTTTAGATTAGGTGTAAAAGCAGGAGCCAACCTAAACAAGATTGAAGGTCAGTCGTTCGACCAAGGATTTGATTTCTCTTATCATCTAGGAGCTTTTGCTGAATATGATTTCAGTAAACGCTGGGGAATACAACCTGAAGTGATTTGGAGCCAAACTTCAACAAAACGAGGCACTAATTTAGATGCCATTTATTCTACTTTACCTTCTGATGTTAAGTTAGATTATTTAATGGTACCTGTTCTATTGCGTTATAGCCCAATTGGACTATTGAGTTTTGTGGCAGGCCCTCAGTTTGGGGTGTTGATTAATAAGAACGATAACTTATTGCAAAACGGACAACAGGCATTTAAATCTGGAGACTTCTCCATGGTATTGGGTGCTCAAGTAAATTTAAAAGTACTAAGAGTGTATGGTCGTTACAATATTGGTTTGCAGAATATCAATGATTTCTCAGACCAACAAAAATGGACCAATCAACAAGTTCAGTTAGGTGTAGGATTAAAATTCTAAACCCCCATTTGCTTTTTTAAGGAACTGATTTCTTTCTTGAAAGATTTCAGTTCCATTATTTGTTCTTTAATGAAACTGTTGTCTTCGAGCTTACCCACTACTTCATTCATTTCAGCAAAGCTTTCGTAGACCATTTTTCTAAAAGGGTTACTATAATCTTTGGCTCTTGAATCGTGAATTCCCTTGGTAATCCATTCCATGGTAGCAACTGCACTGTTGAACAAATAACTCAATTGGTGTTCGTCTAATTTATTCAGTGGAAGACCAGCAATTTCTTTTAGTGTAGCTAATCCGTGTATGCGTTTTTGATGGGCATATAAACTACCTTTAAGGGCATATTGTGCATGTAAATCGTCCCAACCTTTTATTTTGCCTGTAGTAATTTTTTTGCGCAGTTCAGTCAAATCTGCTTCAGGCATTAATTGACCACCCAAGTTGATCCACTTGTCTCTAGAAAGCTTGCTGGGCAATTGTTTGCGCAATTCAGCTAAATCAGTTGGAGTGTTGGTTTTAATGAAACCAATCAATTCTTTCACTCCGTAGAATAATAAAACGTCTTCAAAAACTTTGTAGGCTTGTCTTACTTTTACGAGTACGGTTTTTCTTTTGCTGTTTTCAATATCATCTGCGGTAATGAGTAAACTGTCTACCAATTTGTTATTGCTCTTTAGTAAAAGTTTACCAACTGCAATGGCTTCAGTGATATCTGAATCGGTCTTTTTTTCTGAACGCAAATACGCTTTACCAGTGTATAGTTCAAGCTTCTCTAAAGCAGTAAAAATTTCATTGATGCTATCAGGGGCTAAATAATTGTATTCGAGTTCTTGGGTTTTATCAAAACGTTTGTCTCTATGTGCATATTTCCAAGCATTTCTAGCTAATGCATACATATTGTACAAGAACCAATAAGCAGGCATTATTGTCAGCTGGTCGTGTTTTGTTTGGGTTGTAATTAATCAGAAAGGGGTGGGGATTTTTTAAAAAGCAGGATATTATGCATT
>JBKBWE010000422.1:0-1556 GCA_046289145.1 Sediminibacterium sp. | reverse complement strand
ACAGAGTGCAGTAATACCCGCATGATCATAATAACGATTCCAACTGGCCTGCACTTTAGGATTAACAGGGGTTCCAGCCGCTTTAAAAACTTGATTGGCTTCTTGAGCAATCAAGCTTGCACTCAATATTAGTGCTATAGAAAATGAATATATTTTTTTCATGATTGAATTTTTATTGTAACGAAATGGCTTTAGAAGTTAAGCCAATTGCAGGCGATCCGGTTTCAACAGTTATGTTTCCAGTGCCTTTTACAATCCAGCTGAATTGTTGCATTGTATGGGGTTCCATATTGTTGATTAGCGTTAATTTTTGGCCACCAATCAATTGTTGTTTGTCGGTTAATTGTAACGCCACTTTCAATCTCTTTACAAAATAATTTCGGTCTGCAAATTTGCTATGTGTAGGCAGCATTCCGGTATTGGCTACATCAATGGTTATCTTGGTTAAGCCATTACTCAACTTTTGGGTTTCTACTTTTTGAATGACCACTTGAGGTTTTAAATAAGTCAATTTGGTTAGAAAGTCGGTGTGCTTTTGGGCAATTTCATTTACCATTTTAAATGGTGGATTCATCATTACAAAAGGATCAACACCACCTACTTGTACAACTTGACCAGGATAGTCAGGATGTTGCACTGTTTTCCATTCATTAAAATGATTTAACCCTTGTTGTGCACTCCACCTTAAATAATTGGCAGTTGCATCTTCAACTGTAAATGCTTTTTCTTTCTTTGCTGTATCTGGCTTGGCTTTGGGAACCCACCATCCTTGTGTACTGAAACTAAAGCGACCATAATGTTGGTAAGCCCAACTCATAAAGTCTCCTCCTTCTGCACTTGGCTTGGGAGCATCTTTTACGCCCAATGTTTTATTATATAATTCACTTACCACTGTTGTTACTTTATCATCATTTGCACTCAAATTATTTAGACTACTAAAACTTACCACTGCATATACATTAAATGCATCGTATAAAAAATCTAAAATGGCCCTTGTTTCAATTTCACTGGCAGGAAATTCTCCCGCACCTGCTGCAAATGTTTTATGCTTATAGGTTAGGTTCTTGTTGAAATGAATTCCACCTACCCCATCTTCATTAAATTGTCCATCTTTATCATTGTCTATCCCTTCTGTTAACAATAAATATTTTCCCTTTTCTCCTTTTGTAATATCTGCCTTAATTAATACTCTTGAGTCGTCTGGGTGTAGTTTATAAATTCCAACAGGGCTTTCTACACGCATCATGGTGATTTTCCCATTTCCGTCTAAATCATCAAAAGCGTCTTCATTGGTTTTCCCATCTCTATCATCATCGGTATTTTTGGCATTACCCAATTGCTCAAAAGAAAGTTTACTAAAATAGGTTTCCATGGCATCAGGGCTCATATTTGGAAACAAATAATAAGTGTTTTCATTTAAGAGTTTTTGTACACTGTCTTTGTCAATTTGCTTCAATAATTTTTCTGCAAATTGAATGACCAATTCGGTGCCTATTAAATGAGTACCTTCTACTCCACCCACAACTGCAATAGCAGGTTTGGTTTCGGTTTTACCA
>JBKBWE010000141.1:0-7115 GCA_046289145.1 Sediminibacterium sp. | reverse complement strand
TCAGAAGTAAGCATAAACGGTGCATGCTTCTTATTAGGATTATGCGCATCAGGAACAGTCCCTTCTCCGCCATTGTTTTTTGGTTTCCACTGGTGAGCACCAGCTGGGCTCTTGGTTAATTCCCACTCAAAGCCAAACAAGTTTTCAAAATAGTTATTGCTCCATTTTGTTGGAGTGGTAGTCCAAGCACCTTCTAATCCACTAGTGATAGTATATTCGCCATTACCGGTACCAAAACTATTTTTCCATCCAAGGTTTTGCTCTTCTAAACCAGCAGCAGCAGGCTCTGGTCCTACATATTTGCTAGGATCACCAGCACCATGTGTTTTACCGAAAGTATGTCCACCAGCAATTAATGCTACGGTTTCTTCATCATTCATAGCCATACGTGCAAATGTTTCGCGTATATCGCGTGCAGATGCCAATGGATCAGGATTTCCGTTAGGTCCTTCTGGGTTAACATAAATTAAACCCATTTGAACAGCTGCTAATGGATTCTCTAATTCGCGGTCTCCTGTGTAACGCTTATCTCCTAACCACTCGCGCTCAGATCCCCAATAAATATCTTCTTCTGGCTCCCAAATATCAGCACGACCTCCACCAAAACCAAAGGTCTTAAAGCCCATTGATTCTAATGCCACGTTACCTGCTAAAATCATTAAATCGGCCCAAGATAATTTCTTGCCATATTTCTGCTTAATGGGTAATAATAATAAACGTGCCTTGTCTAAGTTGGTATTGTCTGGCCAGCTATTCAATGGCGCAAAACGTTGTGTACCTGCACTTGCTCCACCTCTACCATCTGCAGTTCTGTAAGTACCTGCACTATGCCATGCCATACGAATAAAGAAAGGGCCATAATGTCCGTAATCTGCAGGCCACCAATCTTGTGAATTGGTCATTAATTCGGTTAAGTCATTTTTAACTGCAGCTAAATCCAAGGTTTTGAATTCTGTTGCATAATCAAAAGACGCATCCATTGGATTAGACAACATTGAATTTTGACGAAGTATATTTAGCTTCAATTGATTGGGCCACCAGTCGCGATTTCTGGTACCACCACCAGCTGTTTGGGTTGCTTTAGCTGTTGCACCTGTAAAAGGACACTTTGCTTCGCCACCTGCATTCATTGGGTTATTTTCCATATATTGATTTGGTTTTTACGGTTTAAAATTGAGTTCAAAATTACGCTGAATCTTGCATTAACGGTGTTTATTTTAATTGAAAAATTAGTTTCAAAATGTATCAATCATTTTTACTATTTCTATTAACTTTTGGGGTTTATTACAGTACAAATGCTCAACAAAAAACAAACAAAATTGTTTTCGTCATTGCAGATGGTATTCCAGCAGAATTAATTGAAAAATCGTCAAAGCCCAACCTTAATAAAATTATTGCAAAGGGTTTTTATAAAAGAGCATTTGTTGGGGGGATTAAAAACGCCTACAACCAAACCCCCACTATTTCTGCACCAGGCTACAATAATTTGCTTACGGGCACATGGGCCAATAAACACCAGGTAGTAGACAATAATATCAAGAACCCTAATTATAATTATTACACCATCTTCCGATTTTTAAAAGAACAATATCCGAAAAAAACAACAGCGGTTTTTTCAACTTGGCAAGACAACCGCACCAAACTTATTGGAGACCAATTACCAGAAACGGGCAGCTTTAAAATAGACTATGCTTTTGATGGCTATGAATTAGACACTATACAATTCCCCCACGACAAACTTGCCAACTATACGCATTTAATTGACCAATACGTAATTGCCAAAGCCGATAGTACCATTCGCTTTGCAGCCCCTGATTTATCATGGATTTATTTACAACATACAGATGATATAGGACATCGTTTTGGGAATAGTCCTCAAATGGAAAAAGCCATAGACTATTTAGATCAACAAATGGGGACGATTTGGAATGCCATTCAGTATAGAGAGAAAAAATACCATGAAAATTGGAGGATTATAATTACCACCGACCATGGTAGAGATGCCGCAACAGGAAAAAACCACGGCGGGCAATCAGATGCAGAAAGAACCACATGGATGATTGCGAATTTCAATAATACCAACGCGTATTTTGAAAAAAACACCCCCGCCATAGTAGATATTCTTCCAACAATAGCAAGGTTTCAAAAAATAAATATACCAACTGCAAATGCCTACGAATTAGATGGAGTGCCATTAATTGGTGATGTATCAATAGCTCACCCCACTGTTGAAAAGAAACAGGATAGTTTAATTGTACATTGGAAAGCCTATGAGAAAAATACAAAAGTCAACGTATTAATCAGCTACAACAATCTGTTTAAAGCTGGAAAGGCAGAGGCTTATGAAAATCTAGGCAGCATAAATGTGCAACAAGAACAATTTGCCTTTAAATTATCTGCAAGTTCAAGTTTCGCAAAAATTATTTTAGTAGGGAAAAACAATACAACCAATATACATTGGAGCAACACTATTCCTGTACGCAAATAAATGCAACAATTTATCCTATCTTATATTATGAAGATACTCGCTGCCTACTTTTCCGTAATTATCGTTTAGATGCGCTGTTACTAATGCATTTAAAACCCGAGATTCCTTTTGTGAGCTATATTTTTTAATAATGGCCACTTGCTGATTAATTACACTTAAAGAAGCAACAACTGGAACAAACTCTGCTAGTACATCATTCTTCAAGACTCCATATTCAAAATGTTGGTAACAAAATTTCACTTTCTGTCCTTCAGCCAATTGATCTGCATCGCTAATCACGGTTTGATTAAAATATATTCCCCTATCTGATGCAGGAATTTTCCTGACAATAGTAGTGCCTGCTTTTTCCCATTGCAAATAGAAAAAATTCTGTACATCTAATTTATAAAAAGGAATAATTTTTAATGGCAACCCTGTTACCAACAATACTCGGTAATTGGTTTCAGGTGAATGAAAATAAGTTCGGGGATTATAGCCTTCGTAATTTAAAGGCCTTGAAACAATTTTATAATCACTAGAAATGGATACTGCTTGATCTTTAACACTCAAGTCTTTACCAGCAGACTTAGGTGTAATTTCTAATCTTCCTTTTTTAGGATGAATCAACACCAATTTTGAGTTAGCATCTTTCAAAAATATTTTATCGCTAGGCCTAAGCATATCCCCAATTCGAACACCGCGACTAGTAACCGTATTGATTGCGCCCCCCTTTATGTAAACAACATAAAAATTATCGTCTTGCATGAAACTCGACCCAATTACTATTACCAATAATGCAATTAAAATTCTTTTCATTATCATCTATTTGTGTACAGCAAAATTACTGCATAGTTGCAGTTCCTCCTCTATGGGGTTGACCAAACTGAAAAGCTTCCACTTTAGATTTACCTTCCATTCCAATCACTACCTTAAAGATATAATCATAATCATCATCACTCAAGGCTTTAACAGGACGTTGGCCACCCAAAGCTTCAATGGTTTCTAAAACAGTATTTGAATGACCTACCAATAAAATGGTTTTACCCTTAGCAGTTTCTAGCAATTGAGTGGCAATATTGGATAGATTTCTTGGATTGTATATTTCCAACGGTGCTTTAATATGTTCGGCTGTTTGCCTAGTTCTTTTGGTATCTGTTGAATAAATTAGTGCAATGGGTTCTTTCTTAAGATAAGCTGCTAAGTCTACTGCTCTCTGTTTGCCCATGGCATTTAAATCTGGATTGGCCCTTGTGGCAAATGCTGTATCTTTTTCTGCGTGTCGAACAATCCATACAGTGGTGGTTTGAGCGGCGGCTATACTCCACCCAAAAAATAAAAACAACAAAGTAGTTACCCCTTTTACAATTTGCATTGGTTTCATTTGATTCTCTTTTTGATTTACCGCAAAAAACCGCATATACTTCTAATTACACATCAGGTTACTGCAAGTTCTTGCAAAACAGCAATTTATTCATTAAATATAATTAAACTTGCAGCTTAACAAGTCAATTATTATGTGTGGAATTGTTGGTTATATAGGGCCAAGAGAGGCTTATCCTATTGTATTAAAAGGGCTGAAAAGGTTGGAATACCGAGGTTATGATAGTTCTGGTGTTGCTTTATTAAACAATCATCATATTAACGTTTATAAGAAAAAAGGTAAAGTAGCCGAATTAGAAGAAGCCACTATTGGGCAAGATGTGCACGCACATATTGGCATTGGTCATACCCGTTGGGCTACCCATGGTGAACCTAGTGATAGAAACGCCCACCCTCATCAATCGCAAAGTGGTGATTTGGCCATGATTCACAATGGCATCATTGAGAACTATACCCAAATTAAAAAGGAATTAGAGTCGAAAGGTTATCATTTTAAAAGTGATACCGATACCGAGGTTTTGTTGAATTTTATTGAAGACATCAAAATCAATAACAACTGTACGCTAGAAGAAGCGCTGCGCATTGCTTTAAAACGTATTGTGGGTGCTTATTGTATTCTATTGATTTCAAAAGACGAGCCCGACACCATTATTGCTGCTCGTAAAGGAAGCCCATTAGTAATTGGTATTGGCAAAGGCGAACATTTTTTAGCGAGTGATGCTTCTCCTATTATTGAATACACCAAAGAAGTAGTTTACGTTAACGATTATGAAATTGCGATTGTTAAGCCCGACGAATTAATTCTAAAGAACTTAGGGAATGAAAAGCAAACACCTTTTATTACTAAGCTAGACATGGAATTAGCTGCTATTGAAAAAGGCGGTTATGATCATTTCATGCTCAAAGAAATTCACGAGCAACCCAATACCATTCACGATTGTTTAAGAGGTCGTTTATTGCCCCAGAGTTTGCAAATCATGATGGGGGGTATTGAAAATAATATGGAGGCTTTCATTAATGCCAATCGCATTATGATTGTCGCTTGTGGTACTAGTTGGCATGCAGGTTTAGTGGCTGAATATTTGATTGAAGAATTTTGTAGAATTCCTGTTGAAGTAGAATATGCTTCTGAATTCCGTTATAGGAATCCGGTGATTCATAAAGGCGATGTGATCATTGCCATTTCTCAAAGTGTGAAACAGCTGATACCTTGGTTGCATTAGAAAGTGCCAAAGAAAAAGGCGCATTTATTTTTGGAGTGGTCAATGCGGTTGGTAGCAGTATTGCGCGTTTAAGCCATGCTGGTGCGTATACACATAGTGGCCCTGAAATTGGGGTGGCTAGTACCAAAGCTTTTACTGGTCAATTAGCTGTTTTAATGATGATGGCTTTAAAGATTGGTTATGCTAAAGGCACTTTATCTAAAGAGCGTTACACGCAATTGATGCACGATTTAGAAAGTATTCCTGAAAAGATAAAAGAAATTTTAGCAGACACTTCTAACATTGAGCGAATAGCCCAAAAATACAAAGATGCTTCAGACTTTTTATTCTTAGGAAGAGGTTACAATTTCCCTGTTGCTTTAGAAGGTGCTTTGAAGTTGAAAGAGATATCTTATATACACGCAGAAGGATATCCGGCTGCTGAAATGAAGCATGGTCCTATTGCTTTAGTAGATGAAAAATTGCCAGTTGTTTTTGTGGCTACTAAAGATTCTTACTACGAAAAAATTGTTTCGAACGTTCAAGAAATAAAAGCCAGAAAAGGAAAAGTGATTGCAGTAGCTACAGCTGGCGACGAAATCATTCCTGGCATGGCCGACGACGTCATGTTTGTGCCTGATGCAGACGAAACAATTGCTCCCCTATTAAGTGTAGTTCCCCTCCAGCTACTGAGCTATTACGTTGGTCTGTACAAAGGACTTGATGTAGACAAGCCTAGAAATTTAGCTAAGAGTGTAACTGTTGAATAATTAATTATGGCGCAAAATAATATTACCAAGACCCCCCTTGAAGCATTGGGTTACGGATTCATTAAAGACCATCATATACCAAAGGGTAAGGACGAATATTATCTGCGCAATATGCAGATGCGAAACGGTATTCATTACCGAACCCTTACTGCCTACGAAATTGAGCAGTTGGTTCGCAATGGTAATACCACCGACAACTGGAACCATATTTTAGTTTCCGATTCTTTTAACCCCGACCTCGTAAAGAATTGTAAATTTCATGGCTTGGTGAGGATTGGAAAACTAGAGCCCATTTGTTTGGGTTTTAGTGATTTAAAAACGCCCGTTGGTTTATACAATTCTACCATCATCAGCTGCGATTTTGGAGACAATGTTGTCATCAACAATGTCAACTATTTATCACACTATATTATTGGGAGCGAAGCCATCATTACGAATGTAAATGAATTGGTTACTACCAATCATTCCAAATTTGGAAATGGGATTATTAAGGTAGATGAAAAAGAAGAAGTTAGAATTTGGTTAGAATTATGCAATGAAAATACAGGGCGTAAAGTATTGCCTTTTGATGGCATGTTGCCTGGCGACGCTTTTTTGTGGAGCAGATTTAGAGACGATAAAGTTTTACAGACTAAACTAGTGGAGTTCACAGAAAAAAAATTCAACAATAAACGTGGCTATTACGGCAAAGTAGGTGATAGAACGGTTATTAAGAATTGCAATATTATCAAAGATGTGTGGGTAGGTTCCGACGCTTATTTTAAAGGCGCCAACAAATTAAAAAACCTTACGGTGAATTCAGGACCTGAAGGTAGAACGCAAATTGGGGAAGGCTGCGAAATGGTGAATGGCACTATTGGTTTGGGCTGTAGAATTTTCTATGGGGTAAAAGCAGTTCGTTTTATCATGGCCGATCATTCTCAATTAAAATACGGTGCCCGATTAATCAATTCTTACTTAGGTCAGAACGCTACCATTTCTTGTTGCGAAGTATTGAACTCGCTGATTTTTCCTGCGCATGAGCAACACCATAACAACTCATTTTTGTGTGCTGCTTTAGTAATGGGTCAAAGTAATATTGCCGCCGGTGCTACCATTGGATCGAACCACAATAGTAGAAGCGCAGACGGTGAAATCATTATGGGGCGTGGATTTTGGCCTGGCCTATGTGTTAGCTTAAAGCACAATTCCATCTTTGCTTCTTTTACCATGATTAACAAAGGAGACTATCCTGCAGAGTTAAACATTCCCATCCCCTTCTGCTTAATTAGCAACGATACCAAAAACGACCAGCTG
>JBKBWE010000140.1:0-7146 GCA_046289145.1 Sediminibacterium sp. | reverse complement strand
AATTAAGGACATAGTATTGCAAACAAGTCATTTAAAAATTATTTTCGACGTAAGTAATGGAAGTGAATTATTGATTGAAATTGGAAAAAATAAATTACAACCTGATATAATATTGATAGACTATTTTATGCCCGTATTAAATGGTTTGGAAACCACGAAACACATAAAGGCTTTATATCCAAATATTAAAGTTTTAATTTTTTCACATTTGGATGAAAAAAATGCAATTAAAAACTTATTTTATTTTGGAATCAATGGTTTTTTGTCAAAAAAAGAAAGATTTTTTCCTCTTGAAACTGCAATTACAGAAATACTAGAAACAGGATATTTTTTAAATAATTTTTATCAAAAAATCGATTTAAAAGTAAATAGGCAAAAATTTGTTTTTGCAGGTAACATAAAGTTTACAAAAAAGGAATTGGACTTTATTGTATTATCAGTGAATGGAAATAAATACAATGATATCGGAGCCAAAATGTTTGTATCAATAAAAACTATTGAGAACTATCGTGATTCTATATATGAAAAACTTAATATTAATTCAAGAGAAGAATTAGTAAAATTTGCAATTAAAGCAGGTATTGTGGATATTTAATACCTTTTTACATCATAGTAACTACTTTTATAAAAATTATTTAAATGATTGATCAAATCATTGACTACTTCAACACCATCCCTAGTTTACACAGAGCGCTAATTTTAGCAGGGGGGATTTTATTTTTTTGGATAGTGGAAGGCATTGTGCCCTTGGCCAATTTCAAATACAATAAATACCGTCATGCGGGCATCAACCTATTTTTCACCGCCACTACCATCATTATCAATTTTGCTTTTGCATTGGTAATTGTAAAAGCAAGCGAATGGGCTATCGCTAACCAATTCGGATTATTGCAATTAACTGAATTACCAGCTTGGGCAATGTTGATTGGGGGTTTGTTATTACTAGATTTAGTAGGTGCTTATTTTATTCATTTTATAGAGCACAAAATTAAATGGATGTGGAAGTTTCATATGGTGCATCATGCAGACACCCATGTAGATACCACCACCGCCAATAGACACCATCCAGGTGAAAGTGTATTTAGGGCCGTATTCACTACCATTGGAGTGATTATTTGTGGTGCTCCCATGTGGTTGGTCATGTTGTACCAAAGTTTAAGTGCAGTACTATCGCAGTTTAATCATGCGAATATGCGTTTGCCGCTTTGGTTAGACATTGCCATTAGTTGGGTGATCATTTCCCCCAATATGCATAAAGTTCACCACCATTATCAACAGCCACAAACAGACAGCAACTACGGTAATATTTTTTCTATTTGGGACCGTTTGTTTGGCACTTATAATTACACTCCTGTGGAATCTTTGCGTTATGGTTTAGATGTTCTTGACGATAGCACTGATGAAGCGCTCAACTACCAGTTGAAAATTCCTTTCGACAACAGCATTAAAACACATTACTAGGAAGTTTCAAATCATTTTTTTCTACTTCAGCCCGAGGTAGTGCATCTTTGCATAAAGATTCTGTTATGACTATCGTTGCAATGATTCCTGCGCGTTATGCAGCTACTCGTTTTCCTGCTAAATTGATGCAACAATTGGGCAACAAAACGGTGATTCGTCATACCTATGATAATACACTTGCCACAGGTTTATTCAGCGATGTAATTGTTGTAACCGATAGTGAAATTATTTTTAATGAAATCACCAGCAACGGAGGCAAAGCCATCATGAGCAAAAAAAATCATGAGAGCGGCAGCGACCGTATTGCAGAAGCTGCAGTTGATTTAGATGTAGACATCATTGTAAATGTGCAGGGCGATGAACCCTTTGTGCAAAAAGACCCTTTAGAAAAATTACTCGCAACGTTTAAAGAACCCAATGTACAAGTAGCTTCTTTAATGCAGGAGTTAACAGATCAAACATTAATTGAAGACCCCAACTACGTTAAAGTTGCAGTGGACCGAAATATGAATTCACTGTTTTTATCTCGCAGCGTCATTCCTTATCCGCGAGATAAAAATATTTCCATTCCCTACTATGAACATATTGGCGTGTATGCTTTTCGCAAACAAGCATTAATCAATTTTACCAACTGGCCAATGACTCCCTTAGAAACAGCAGAAAAAATTGAATGCTTGCGCTACCTTGAATATGGAGTTCCGCTAAAAATGGTGCTCACCCGATACATGGGTGTAGAAATTGATACGCCTGAAGATTTAATAAAAGCTGCTAAGCTTTTATAGTCTTTCGTATAGTGCTCTGAGTTTTTCACGAGTCATGATGCTTTCCCAATCCTTTCCCAACGCATTTTCCCATAAGGGTTTCATGCCCAAGGATACATTCATCATGGTTTCAAATTGCTCATCGGTTAATCCTTTACAAATGCCTTGTGGTATTTCAATTTGATTTTTTGCTACCATCAATTTGAATTCTTTTACCCCTGCAGGATAATATTCATCCAAGTGATTCATTACAATGCAATTGCCAATGCCGTGCTTGGTCCCGAGTAAATAACTCAAGCCATAACTCACTGCATGAGCAACACCAACTTGTGAATAAGCAATGCTCATTCCACCAGCATAAGAAGCCATCATCAATTGATCATCGCTTTCGTTGTCCCATTGATTTTTTTCAACAAATACTTTTTGACAAAGCTGTAAAGCTTTCTCTCCATAGCTTTTGCTAAACTCATTTAAATAAGTGCCTTCTAAACTTTCTATACAATGGATATAACAATCCATGCCTGTATAAAATCGTTGATTAGCTGGTGCGTCCTTAGTTAATTCGGGGTCTAATACAATCTGGTCAAAAGGCGTAAAGTCTGAATTCATTCCCAACTTTCTTGTTGGTCCTGTTAAGACCGTGGTTCTACTTACTTCTGCACCTGTTCCACTTAAGGTAGGTATACCTACTTTATATACACCTGCTTCCTGAACCAAATCCCATCCTTGATAATCAGCTGATGATCCTGGATTGGTCATCATCAAAGAAACCGCTTTGGCTAAATCCATGGTTGATCCGCCACCAATGCCAATCACGCCACTAATGGTTCCAAATTCTTCTTTTAATGAGCGAGCTAATTCGTCTACCTGACTCGTCTTTGGTTCGTATGTAACATCAGCCAACACTACTTTGTCTTTCCCCCTTAATGGAATGCGATTCAATAAAGGCTTCCCCTCAAAATAATGATCTACTAAAAATACCATGGGGGCATCACCCTTTCTATGTGGAGTTAATATTTCATCTAGTTGATTAAAACTACCGCGGCCAAAAACCACATAACTAACCATCTTAAAATTCCTGAAGCTCATAGTATTATTTTACTTGGTAAAGTTCGTATTTATTTCCAGATAGATCTCATAGGCCAGAACCATATATTCTCGAACACAGAGATATTGCCATCGCTAAAAAATTCTATCCCGGTATCATTTTCTTCAGGAAATATTTGTGAAGTAAATACCAATTCTCCATCATTGGCATACACTTCAACAATACTCTTATCAAAAAAGATATGGAGTTTTACTTTATCGTTTTGTTGTTTTAAGTACGCATTCTTCTTTGCAAAATAGGGATACTGTTTGCTAAATCCTGAAGGAGTATTGGTTCTATCAATAAAAAGTTGTTCAAGTGTTGCATCGTATCCAATTACAAAATTTCTGTTTCCTCCAACTGCAATTTTAATTCCACTCACACTGGTAATCGCAGGCTTCAACTCTACTTCCATTTCAAAACAATTGCTTCTAAATGGAAGAACATACCCATTCTTAACCGCAATGGGTCCTTGCAAAACCTGTCCGGTAGAACGTATAGCACGCAAGGCTTTAACAGGTTCTTGCACGAGCACCCATTCTGATCCCATTTTTTTCACGGCTAATTTTCTAGGCAATGACATAGCACCTTTCCAAGGATTGGTAGGTATTTCATTAGCATAGTTCCAGTTATTGACCCAGCCTATCGAAATAGGAATTCGATCCGGTGTATTCTTATAAGTAATAGCCGCATAATAGTCGCTACCGTAATCGGGCCTTACTACTTTATTGGATGGGTTTTCATTGTAAAATTTAGCGCCATCAAATTCCCCTACAAAATATTGCATGCTCGAGTTCTGTGATACCAATAATACCCATTTCTTTTTATCGGGTTCTCCTACAACAGGTACTTGAATTAAATCAGGACATTCCCATACACCAGAGGTATCACCAATTGGTCCAAAATCACTTTGGAAAGTCCATTGCTTTAAACTGAATGAAGTATAAATCGAAATCATTTTTTCATTGGGCATAGACACCATCATCACCCATTGTCTGGTCTTATCGTGCCAAAATACATTGGGATCTCTAAAATCGCGCATATTTAAATCTAGCACTGGATTACCCGAATACTTCGACCAAGATTTTCCATGATCAATACTATATGCCAAGTGTTGGGATTGATTAAGGCTGTCGTGTGCCGTAAACACTGCTACCAGCGGCGGGTTCTCTCTATTGCTGCTGAGGGCGCTAGTATTTTTTGCATCATATACTACCGATCCAGAGAAAGCCATTTTACCATCTTCTTCTCTTAGTGCCAATGGCATTGGCGTCCACTTCACTAGGTCTTTGCTCACTGCATGGCCCCAACTCATATGTCCCCAAATATTTCCAAATGGATTGTGTTGATAAAACAGATGGTATTGGCCATTATGGTATACTAATCCATTGGGGTCGTTGATCCAGTTTTTTTGTGAAGAAAAATGATACTGTGGCCTAAAGCGCTCCGAATAATAAGAAGTTTGCGCATTTAGTATGAAAGGGAGTATGAATAAAATAAGACCGACCGTTTTTTTCATGAATCAAAATTATGCTTATTTAAATTTAATGAATTATACTGATGCCGCTTTATTTCATCTCTGTTAAGGTTTTTTGTAGCCTAAACATTTCATCTCTTAATCTGGCGGCTTCTATAAAATCTAAATCTCTTGCGGCTTTCTCCATTTCTTTCTTCACTTTTTTAATGGCCGTTTCTACTTGCGGTATGGTTTTAAACTCTACTTGTTCCTCTGCTGCACTAGGCACCAATGACTCTTCTTGTTGTAATGCATATGGATTAGATGGGTCATAACCTTTAATATCCAATACAGATGTTTGTGCAAAAACCTGCTCTTTGCTTTTACTAACCGTTGTTGGCGTAATGCCATTTTCTAGATTGTAGGCGATTTGCTTGGCCCTTCTTCTAGTGGTTTCATCAATGGTACGCTGCATGCTCTCGGTCATTTTATCTGCATAAAAAATAACCAATCCGTTTATATTTCTTGCCGCACGACCGGCTGTTTGTGTTAAAGAGCGTTCATTACGCAAGAAACCTTCTTTGTCTGCATCCAAAATAGCTACCAGCGACACTTCCGGAAGGTCCAATCCCTCCCTTAACAAATTCACTCCCACTAATACATCTATTACCCCCAAACGTAGGTCTCGCAAGATTTCTACGCGTTCCAATGTATCTACATCGGAGTGAATATATTTTGATTTAATATTAATGCGGCCCAAGTATTTGTCCATTTCTTCGGCCATTCTTTTGGTGAGTGTTGTTACTAAAACCCGATCTCCTTTTTTAACTCGATCGTCAATGGCGTCTAATAAATCATCTATTTGATTAGTACTTGGTCTTATTTCTATAGGTGGATCTAATAAGCCTGTAGGTCGTACCACCTGCTCTACTACTACGCCACCCGTTTTCTCTAATTCATAGTCTCCGGGTGTTGCACTAACAAATATGGTTTGACCGGTTAAACTTTCAAACTCATGAAAATTCAATGGCCGATTGTCCATTGCACTGGGTAGTCTAAATCCATAATCTACCAGTACCAGTTTTCTACTTCTGTCTCCTCCATACATACCTGCTACTTGAGGAATGGTTTGGTGGCTTTCATCAATCACGCACAAAAAATCTTTGGGAAAATAATCCAATAAACAGAAAGGTCGGGTACCTGGTTTTCTTCTATCAAAAAAACGAGAATAGTTTTCAATACCATTGCAATAACCCAATTCACGAATCATTTCTAAATCGTATTCTACTCGTTCCTTTAAACGAGAAGCTTCAATAAACTTACCTACCGATTTAAAATACTCCACCTGCAACATCATTTCGTCTTGTATCTCGTGCATCACTTCTACAATCATGTCTTTAGGAGCAAGGTATAAGTTGGCGGGGAATATAGCCGCCGTATCCATTAAGCCAATACGCTTATTGGTAGCGGTTTCTATGCTTTCAATTTCTTCAATCTCGTCTCCAAAAAAAGTAACTCGGTAGCCGAAATCTACATAAGGCAGATTGATGTCTACCGTATCTCCTTTAACCCTAAAAGTACCGCGGGTAAAATCCCCCTGGGAACGATTGTATAAAGAGTTTACCAATGCGTGTAAAAATCCTTGTCGAGATAACACCTGTCCTTTTTGTATTCGAATAATCCCATTCTCATATTCGGTAGGGTTTCCCATACCATAAATACAACTCACACTGGCCACCACAATAATATCTCTACGTCCACTCAGTAATTGTGAAGTGGCTTGCAGTCTAAGTTTGTCTAACTCTTCATTAATACTCAGGTCCTTTTCAATATAGGTACCCGTTACTGGCATATAGGCTTCGGGCTGATAATAGTCGTAGTAACTTACAAAATAGCCGACCGCATTTTCTGGAAAAAATTGCTTGAACTCTCCATACAGTTGCGCCACCAAGGTTTTATTATGGGTCAAAACCAGGGTTGGCCTCTGTACCTGCTGAATCAAATTGGCAATGGTAAATGTTTTACCACTTCCGGTTACCCCCAATAAGGTTTGGTATTGTTCGCCCTCGTTAACCCCATCTACCAGTTCTTGTATGGCTTTTGGTTGATCCCCTGCTGGCTGATAATTCGTGTGTAACTGAAAGGGCATAACTAAAATATTGAGCAAATTTAGCAGCAAATTGACCAAATCGGCCATTTTACTGCTTTTTAACAACGCTTTTGAAAAACTTAATATTAATTAATTGTTACCTTTTTGTAACTTCAAGAAAATCGGATATCGTTGAAAAGTAGGGTTTGGACCATATTATTAATAAGTTGCTTAGGCTTTCAATCATTGAAAGCCCAGGAACAGCATAGGCAGGGGCCGACTGAAAACCATG
>JBKBWE010000139.1:0-7158 GCA_046289145.1 Sediminibacterium sp. | reverse complement strand
CAATTGATGCAAGAAAAAATATTGAGACCACTTCAAATGCGAAGTACCAATTTTTCTACTTTGAATGCAATCAATCCTTCTGGCGGAGCACAATCTACCGCCAATGACTATATGAATTTTTGCTCAATGTTGCTCAACAAGGGAATTTTTAATGGTAAACGAATTTTATCGGATGCATCTTTTCACTTATTAATGCAATCACAAACCACTTCATCTATGATTAAATATGCGCCCAAATCTGCAGAAGGATACAATTATGCGTTGGGATCATGGATTCTTCAAACAGACCAAAACGGCGCAGCATCAGTGCTTGCTTGTCCTGGCTTATTTGGAACGTGGCCTATGATAGATTTGTGCAGAAATTATGCGGTGGTATTTTTTGCCAAGCAATTTTTATCAGAAGAAAAGAAAGAAGTATACCTCAAGTTGAAAGGAATCATTGATGAACAAATAGTAGCCAATTGTAATTAATGCTGCCCATTCAACAACATACACAAATAGTAAAAAAAGTAGCAAAAAAGCTGGGCTTTGATTATTGTGGAATAGCTAAAGCAGTTCATTTAGAAGACGACGCAAGAAGATTGGAACAATGGCTGCATCAAGGCATGCATGGCAAAATGCAATACATGGAAAACCATTTTGACCTGCGTGTAGACCCAAGCAAATTGGTGCCTGGTGCAAAATCAGTGATTACATTATTGAAGAATTATTATCCCACCGCCAAACAAGAACCAAATACACCACAGATTGCTAAATATGCATGGGGCAAAGATTACCATGAAGTAATTCGTGCACAGCTTAAAGTATTTTTAGGTGAATTAACTGTTCAAATTGGAGAAATCAACGGAAGAGGGTTTGTAGATTCTGCACCAGTTTTAGAAAGATCTTGGGCAGTAAAAGCTGGATTAGGTTGGGTAGGAAAAAATGGGAACTTAATACACAAACAAGCAGGATCTTTCTTTTTTATTGCAACATTAATTGTAGACTTAGCATTAGAAACCGATGCTCCATTTGCAAAAGATTATTGTGGCACTTGCACTAAATGTATTGATGCATGCCCAACAGAAGCAATTTTGCCCAATAAAAAAATTAATGGCAGTAAATGCATCAGTTATTACACCATAGAATTAAAAGATGCTTTACTTCCGAACAAGTTAAAAGAGCAATTCAATAACTGGATATTTGGATGTGATATTTGCCAAGATATTTGTCCTTGGAATCGATTTAGTCTCCCTCATCAGGAACCCTCTTTTGAGCCAATTCCTGCAATTTTAAATTTGTCCACCAAAGAGTGGGAGGAATTATCAGAAGAGTCATTTAAAACGATTTTTAAAGAAAGCCCTTTAAAGCGAACAAAGTTTAGTGGTATCAAAAGAAATTTGCGGTTTATTCAGACCTCAGACTAATCTGACTTATGCTCTTTTTTGCGGCTTTTTGCATTTTTATCAGCCACATTAGAGCTTTTTCCCCAAATATTCACCGTCTGTATAAACAAAAACAAGAAATTCCCGCACATATTATATATTTATGAAGTTTTATAAAACTCCAAAACGATACGCATATGAATGTTAACTATGGCAAGGCCAATGTTATCTCGAAGTTGTGCTTCCTTCTCTTCGGTATTACATTGACAATTGGCTTGCAAGCTCAAACAACCATTAAAGGAAAAGTAACAGACAGTAAAGGACTACCAATTCCTGGTGCTTCTATTACCATTAAAAATTCTGGAGCAGGAACTGCTTCAAACACCGATGGTACTTATCAGTTTATTGCCAATTTAAAGCAAGGCAAGTATGATGTGGTTATTTCTTCTGTTGGATTTAGGTCTGCAGAAAAGAATTTGACCATCAGTGCTACTACTGGCAGCTTTACTTTCGATGCTTCTTTAAAAGAGGATGCTACCGGTTTAGATGAAGTAGTGGTTACAGGTACTTCACAAGGAACCACTAAAAAGCAATTGGGTAATTTTATTGGTACCGTTAAAGGCAGCCAAATCAACAATGCAGGATCACCCAATGCCATTGCCTCTTTACAAGGTAAAGTACCAGGCGCACAAATCACACAAAACTCAGGAGACCCTGCAGGTGGAATGAGTGTAAAATTGCGTGGCGTGAGTTCTATCTCTGGTTCTTCTGACCCATTGTATATTATTGACGGAGTAATTTTAAATAACTCCAATGCAAGAGTAACCAATGCGCAGAGTGATTACGATACTTATGGTAGCGTAGGACAAAACAGAATGGTAGATATTAACCCCAATGATATTGATAGAATTGAAGTGTTGAACGGAGCTGCTGCAGCTGCTATTTATGGTAGCCGTGCAAATGCAGGGGTAATACAAATCTTTACAAAAAGAGGTTCTACAGGTGCACCAAAAATCACATTTAGTTCTAAAGTAAGTACCAATTCATTAAGAAAGCGTTTGGTGTTTAATAACGCAACTACAAAGTTCGGAGGACCAACAGATGGCCCAGGTGCGGTTACACAAGATATATTGTTAACTAATTTAACCACCACTTCACCAGTTAATCGTTATGATTACCAAGACGATATTTTTAGAACTGGTTATGGTACAGACAACAACGTTTCTATTACAGGTGGACAAGACAAAATGCGCTATTTCGCTTCATTAAATTACAATAGCAACCAAGGTATCATTAGAGGTACAGACAATACCCGTTTTGGTTTCAGATTAAATTTAGACAACAAAGTAAACAACTGGTTTAGCTGGAATGCAGGTATCAACTATACCAATAACGCTACCAACGAAAAGCCAGATGGCAATAGCTTCTTCTCTCCTATTAACTCTATGACCATTATTGGAAATTTCCATAATATTGGTGTAAGAGATGCTAATGGAAATTTACAAGCAGTGGGTGAAAGAGGTCGTGTGAATCCATTAACGATTATCAACGATATCAAACAAAGAAACGTTACTAATAGAACTGTTTCTAATGTAGGATTTAAGTTGTTCCCAGTTAAAGGATTGGTGATAGATTACACAGCAGGTTTAGATAATATTGCACAAAACGGAACTACATTTATTCCTCCATTCCCCTACAATGCTAGCCCAGGATTTTATGGCGGTGGTGCCACTTTAGACCCAACATTAAATGGTTATGCAAGTGCAGCAAGCTTTAATTCTACGTTCTTTAACCACGATTTAAACTTTACCTACACTACACAGTTAACCAACAAATTGTCTTCAGTAACACAATTCGGTTATTCTGAGCAGTATGAAAAAGCCAATTATATTCTAGCACAAAGCCGTGGTTTATTGCCAGGTATTTCAACTGCAACTGGTGGTAGTACTTTATTGCCTAACTCAGATGGAAGAAGTGAAAGAACCATTCGTGGATTTTTCTTACAACAGAATTTTAAATTCAACAACCAATTGTTTGTAACAGTTGCAGGAAGAATTGATGGATCATCTGTATTTGATAAAAACAATAGAAACTTCTTCTACCCTAAAGTAAGTGGTAACTATATTTTGTCTGAAACAGAATTTTTCAAGAAATCTGCTTTAGCAAATACCGTAGATGTATTTAAGATTCGTGCTGCCTATGGAGAAAGCGGAAACCTTACTGGTATTGGAGCGTATGACCGTTTCAATATTTACAATATCTCTCCTTTCTTGGGCAGAACCAGTTTAACATCTCCTTCTGCAACCATTAGCTCTGATTTAAAACCAGAGCGTCAGAAAGAATTAGAAATTGGTACAGACATTGCTTTATTGGGTAATAGATTACAATTCACCTTTAACTATTACAACAAAAAAGTAACAGACTTATTGGTGCCCAATATTACCAATGCGCCAAGTTCTGGTTTCCCTACAGCTACTAAGAACGTAGGTTCTTTAAGCAACAAAGGTTTTGAAATTATGGTTACTGCCGTTCCTATTAAAAACAAAAACTTTACATGGGAAATCACCGGTAACTTTAATAAGAACAAAAACAGAATTGAAAACTTAGGTGTTCCATTCATTTCATTTGCAGCTCCTACAGGTGCAGTATTTGCTTTGATTCCAGGATATGATGCACCGGTATTCTATTCTACTTTCTTTGCTAGAAACGCCAATGGAACAGAAGTGAAGAATGCGGCAGGTATTCCAGTAACAGCAAGAGGCCCTATTGCTAATGGTCAACCATTTGGTACACCTACTTTAGATCCAGCAACTGGATTACCTTTTACTACAGGACCTAACTCTTCCATTCTAAGATCTGTTTTAGGCTCACCAAACCCAACTTATACTGCTACTTTAATCAACAGCTTTACTTATAAGAAATGGACATTTGGTTTCCAATTAGACAGAGTAGCTGGAGCAGAAGTATTTAATGCAGATTTCAGAACCAGACAAGGTGTTGGTAACGGAAGTGAGTTTGCACAAAAAGAACATAAAGGAGAAATTCCTAGAGGATATATCAGTGGAATTTACGGTATTGAAGAGTGGAGAGTAGATGATGGCTCATTCACCAAATTACGCGAATTGTCTGTTGGGTATGCATTTGGAAAAGTGAGCAACCTTTTCAGCAATTTAACCGTTACACTTACTGGTAGAAACCTAATCTCATGGGACAACTACAGAGGATACGATCCTGAAACCAATTCAACCGGACAAAGTAGTTTGTTCAGAGGAGTTGATTTTGGTAACGTACCTATTCCGAAAACATTCCAATTCGGTGTTGTAGCAAATTTCTAACCCATCAAACTAGATTAACATGAAAAAAATATTATTGATTATTTTATCCGGAGTAAGTCTGGTTGCTTGTAAGCAAGACTTTACTAATCCCGGCGCAATTGGCGATACGGATGCTTTTTCTACACCAAGAGGATTAGCAGGTGTTGCTGTTGGATTACAAAACGTTTACAGCAACGGTAGACTAAGCCCAGTGTACAATGGCATTACAGCAGCAGGCGCATTAACCAACGAATTCAGGTTAATGAATGCGGGTAATACCGACGAGTTACAATTATTTACTGGAGGTGCAGTAGTAGACAACTTAAACGGCATTGTAGGTAATATGTGGACTTGGAACAACAAGATCATATATGATGCAGACAATGTAATTGCTGGTGCTAATAAATTAGGTGACAAAGCCTATGCATCAGGATTACTAGCATATGCCAGTATTTTTAAAGCAATGGCCATTGGAAACTTAGCCATGTTTTTTGAACAAATTCCTGCAGCACCTGGTACACAAGCAGCACCAGCAGCTTTCCAAAGCAGAGCAGATGGATTTAGAAGAGCAGTCACCACTTTACGTGCAGCGCAAACTGCATTAGGAACCAATCCACCAAGTGCAGCTTTTTTTGCAAACGTGCCAACTTCTGTAACCACTGCATTCTTTAACAATACCATCAATGCGTTGATTGCACGTTATAGTTTGTTTGCTAATGATTATGCAAGTGCATTAACTGCTGCTAATGCGGTAGATTTAAATTATGGTGGTGCAATTTTAGGCTATGACGCCATTGTTACCAATCCTATTTTTACTACAGCAACTGCAACCAATAACGTATTTCAAATTTTGGATTCAACTTTAGGTTTGCCAACAACATTGGCACCAGATTTGAACGACCAACGTATTGCATTTTACACTGCAATCAATCCAACCATTGCACCACGTTACAGAATCAAAGGCTTTTTTAGCACAGCTACACAGGCAATACCTGTTTACTTACCCGATGAAATGCGTTTGATAAAAGCAGAGTGTTATGTAAAACAAGCAGCACCCAATTTAACAGCGGCAATTGCAGAAATTGATGCAGTAAGAACTCAATTACCTAGTGCTGATCCATTTGGCGTAGGTGGTGGTTTAACCGCATACAGTGGTGCAGTAAGTGCAGCAGCATTAACCGATGAAATTTATCGTCAACGTTGCATTGAATTGTGCATGAGTGGTATGCGCTTAGAAGATAATAGAAGATTAGGCCGTCCTGCGAGTGAGAGAAAGAGAACCTTCTTCCCTTATCCTAGCAGAGAGCGTGATAATAATCCAAACACACCAGCAGATCCTGCTAATTAAAGAGTCTCTCTCCAATTAGTTTGTAATAAGGCCCCGATCAATTTATTGATTCGGGGTCTTATATTATATGTCAAATAGAATCTACTGTTCTAGGCTTTTTTTAAGCGATTGTAAATTTTGCTCCATCATAGTCCCCATGATTTTATCGTTCATCATAGAGCCAAAACGATCCCAAGGGTACCAACCAATATGCTGTACAAACTGCCATTGAACAACCGCATAATCTTGCGAACTGTTTCCAATAATGCGAATGGTACTTAATTGCATTTGGCCATTCAAGCTGGTCCAAGTAGATACAACAGAAGAATCGGTTATTGAGCTTATTTGAACATGGGTATTTTCCAATTGGGCATCAGTAGCAGAATTGATTTTTACAGAAGCATCATTCATACCTGCAATCCAACCCTTCCATTGTTCCATATTTCCAACACGATATTTAATGGAGTCAATAGGTGCTTTAATATCCACTGCTCTAGAAACCAATACCGTTGAAGGAAACAATAAACCAATAAGGGTTACAATAATTCCCAATACAATTAAACTTATCAAACCCAGCTTAATCAATTTCATCTTATTCCCATTTAAATGTTTTAAAAGCAACTACGTATACCACAACAATCCAAATACCCAACACACCCAATTCAAGTGTACAGTCTAATAAGCTAGCCCCTTCAAAGGCAATATTACGCATAGCGTTATTGAAATGGGTTAAAGGCAAAATGCGAGATATGGGTTGCAACCAAGTAGGGAAATTATCAATAGAAAAAAAAGTTCCGGCCAATAAAAACTGAGGTAAGGTAATTAAGTTGGCAAAGGGAGGAATGGTGCTTTCACTTTTAGCCACACTACTCACAATAAACCCAAAGCCCATAAATAAAATCAAGGCAATAAAACTGAGGACCATGATTTCTGCAAACGTAACCAACCCATTTACCAAAGTAAAATGAAAAGCATAATGGCCCACTAAAATAATGATAACAGCAGTAATCATTTGAAAAATCACCCTGCTCAATGCCTCGCCTAAAACAATATAAGATCGTTTAATAGGAGTTGCATAAAAGCGTTTCAACACCAGTTGTTGTCTTAAATTAAAAAACAAAAAAGCAACCCCAAAAACGCCCGCACTTAATAA
>JBKBWE010000138.1:0-7165 GCA_046289145.1 Sediminibacterium sp. | reverse complement strand
AAAAATAAAAAATCAAAAAAACAAAATAGCTTTTCAAAAACAGCAATAAAAAAAGCCCCGAGTCAAAAAGACTCGGGGCCATATTAAATAGTCATGTTGAATTATTCTTCTGAAACCATGAAAGTAATACTCTGCTTGTGACGATAGATTACGTTTCTACCGTTCTGTACCGCAGGCTTCCATTTAGGACCTCTAGTAATTACACGAACTGCTTCTGCTTTTGTACCATATCCTGGATCATTCTCAGCAACTACATCACTGATTGCTCCATCTTTTGCTACAATAAAAGAAACCACAACAGTGTACTTTCCTGGAGGTGCACCATTTTCAACTGGTAAATCTCTATTTAAGTTACGCTCCAAATATTTAGCCCATGCTGGCAAACCGCCAGGGAATTCCGCTGGAATTTGTACCACTGTAAATATCTTGTCGTAATCTTCTTCTTTTTTAGGGGCTTCTACCACACCGGTACCGCTTTCAACTGGGGGAGCAACTATACCTTCGTCTTTTGCACCTTCCTGATTAATGGTACCAATCTTGGTATCTTCCAATTTTTCTACCTCTTTAATTTCATCTTCTTCTTTCACTTCTTCATCCTTAACAATTTTAGGAGGAGTGAACTTAGTGATTTCCACTTTTGGAGGTTCTTGTTTTGGTGGTGGCGGTGGAGGTGGCGGCTCAGGCTTTTTCTCTTCCTGCGTCACGTTTTCCAACGACACGTCTTGTACGATTAACTCTTTACTCTCTTTGCCAACAGTATTAGCAAGTATGTTACCCAGCACAGCTAGTAGTAGAATAAGCACGGTTCCTACCAACGCCTTGGTCATACGCTTATTGTAGGTTTTACGCAACTCATAAGCTCCATACTCCTTGTTTCTGCCATCAAAGATGATGTCGAGAATATCGGCTGATTGAATTTTATTTGGCTCCATTGTTAAAAATGTTATTTGTTAGTTGCTTGTTGATCCTAATTAGATGCGCCAGCTCCTGCACTTCCGCTTGCATCAGATATTTTTACCAAAGCGGCTTCGCCTTCGGAAATATCAACCAATGCATACTTTTTAAGCACGTTAATAGCCATTTCATCTAATACATCCACTACATTCTTATAAGTACAATCTGCAGAAGGCTTAATGATAACCACCAAATCCTTTTCAGGAGTATTTCGCTTCTTATCAATCAAAATAGTTCTGATTTCCTTGAAGTTGGATGATTTAAAATTAGATCCATTTACTTCCAATTGGCCTTCATAATAAAAGACGTTGTTGTCTTTGCCTAGTAACAAAGTGATAACACCTGATTCTTTTGCTTTATTCTGGTCTTCGGGCTTATCAGCATCTTTTGGCAAAAAGAGTCTCATAGCCGTTGGTTGACTCATGGTTGTAGTGAAGATAAAAAACGTAATCAACAAGAAACCTAAGTCCACCATGGGTGTTAAGTCAACCCTGGTTGATAGTTTTTTTCCTTTCTTGACGCCGGGTCCTTTTTTGTGGCCACCGCCGCCCGAGGTATCCATTTCTGCCATGTTGGTAGAATTTAGTTTTCGTTATAAATTAGTTTCCTTTAGTCTTCTAGTTTTTCCCCTTTCTGGTTCAATTTCCAAAGATCCGTTCCTACTGGTGCTGCTTCTGGGCTGGTTACCATTTGAAACTTCAAGATATCGTTCTTCTTGAAAGCATCAATGATTGCTTTGAAAGCAGGATATTTAGCCATATTGTCCCCTTTTAAAAGGAATGCAGGCTCTTTTTCACCTAAATAAGCATCTTTAGTAAATCGCATCCAGGTAACCAACTCATTATTAGCCGTATCCAATACTGGAATTCCGGGTAATTTATCGCCTTTACGCTGATCTTCAGGTAAGGCAAGGAATGAAGCAAGGCTACCGAAAGGTGCTCCAAAAAACAGTGACTTTTTAAAAGCAGCAGTGTTTAAACCCAGGTTACGAGATGAATTTAGTGCATTAGCAATCGCTTCTTTTTTAGACTCGTCGTCCATTTCAAGAAACACTTTACCGTTTGCATCTAAGATTACCATCACATAATCCTTCTGGGGCGCCACTTTTGCAGCAACTGATTTAGGCGTAGTGACTGCAATTGCTTCAGCAGGCTTAAACTTGGTCGTCAAAATAAAGAACGACAACAAGAGAAAGGCCACATCGCACATTGCGGTCATATCGATGTTTGTACTCTTCCGAGGTAATTTGGCTCTACCCATTGTTTAGTTTTTTACTGTTTCACTTTTATTAAGATTCAAATCTTTACCAATTCCACAAATAATTTGAAATTATTTGTAGTTAGCAGCAAAGCTTTGAGTTAAAGTGAATCCAGACTCATCAATTCCGTATGTGATACCATCAATACGAGTGGTGAACACGTTGTAGAAAATGATCGCTACAGCAGAAGTACCAATACCTAATGCAGTGTTAAACAATGCCTCAGAAATACCTTTTGATAATTCACGAGCAGCATCTCCACCACCTTCTTCTCCTAACGCAGAGAAAGACTTAATCATACCCAATACCGTTCCGAACAATCCTAATAAGGTTGCTACAGAAGCAATAGTAGATAAGAATACTAAGTTCTTTTCTAACATTGGTAATTCAAGTGCAGTTGCTTCTTCAATTTCCTTTTGAATGTTCAATACTTTTTGTTCTGTTTCTAACTCAGTATTGGTAATCATTTCTTTGTACTTCTTAAGACCAGCTTTCATTACATTACCTACAGATCCTTTTTGCTTATCGCAAGCAGCCAACGCCTTGTCTAATTCTTTATTAGCAAGGTGGAACTGAACACTACGAACGAATTCTGCATTGTTTGCAGTACCAGTAGCTTTTACTACAGTAAGCATACGCTCAATAACGAAGATCAATACAATAATGAAGTTACCAATCAAGACAGGTACAACGATACCACCTTCATACATTTTAGCTAATCCAGTCAAAGGTCCTTTGTGGTTAGGCCAGAAACCACCAGCCAAATCTGGATTGGTAAAATTACTGTTGGTACCTAGTACAAATCTCCAAAGAATGTACCCTAATAAAACTCCAGCAAATGGAGCAATCCAAGAAATAATGTTGCTGCTCTTCTTCGGTTGAGTAGAAGTTGCACTTTTCACTGCAGCGGTTGGTTTTGTTTCAGCCATGACTCAAATGGTTTTTGATTTTTTAAAAAAAATAACAAATGGTTTAAAAAATTTCTTCACAATGCTAATGAAAATTATTCTGAAATATCAATTTGTTTGAAATTCTTCAAAACAATTTAAATCCACATCGCAAAGGGGTTACAAATTAGGGATTTTATTTAAAGCAGCAAATTTGCGAACAATATTCTTTCATTGTATTTTACCGATTTATTTCAAAAGTTCACCATTCATCCAATCCATCTCCCTAATTGATTGTTGGTAACTCAACAGCCCTATCTTTATAGGCATTTTTTTTAATTATTCTAATTGCGACAATGAAAAAACTATTATTCTCAAGCACAGCGCTTATGCTTGCACTATCCGTGTTTGCACAACAGCGTCCTCAAACCCCACCTCAAACACCAGGTACGGGTACTCAAATGCCTAATATGGGTAATTTGCCTAATATGCCAGGAGCTCAAAGACAAGGGCCTAAAGCATACAAGGATGTAATTACATCAAAAGCAATTTCGAAAACGGGTCTTTTTACTGTTCACAAAGTAGAAGACAAATACTATTTTGAAATTGCTGACTCAATTTTAGGTAGAGAGATTTTATCTGTTGTACGTTTTGCTAAAGTACCAGCAGGCGCTGGTTATGGTGGTGAAATTGCCAACCAGCAGACTATCAAATTTGAAAGAGGACCCAATAACAATGTCTTCTTACGTACCATTACTTTGGTAAACCAAGCCGAAGAAAATCAAGACATCTATAAAGCGGTTACTAATTCTAACCTAAACGCAATTGCTTCAGCTTTTCCAATTGCAGCTTTTGGCAAAGATTCTTCTGGAGTAGTAATTGATGTTACAGAATTCTTTAAAGGTGATAACCAAGCTGTAAGCATTAATCCTAATATCAAAAGAAGATATAGTCTAAGCGTTTTAGCACAAGACCGTTCTTATGTTGCTAAAATAAGCACCTACCCAATTAATACAGAAATTGTGACTGTAAAAACTTACCAGTCATCTCCTGTTGCTGGCCCTAGCATTCCAGGTTTGCCACCAACTGCAGGAATTGCTGCTGCAAGAGATGCAGGTGCAGTTACAATAGAAATCAATACTTCTTTATTGCTATTACCAAAAGTTCCCATGCAGCGTAGAATTGCGGATAAAAGAGTTGGATATTTTACCGACGATTTTGTACGCTATAGCGATTCTCAACAAAAAGTAGAAGACGTAAGTTTTGCAGTACGTTGGAGATTAGAGCCTAAAGATGGTGAGTGGGAAAAATGGAGAAGAGGTGAATTAGTAGAGCCTAAAAAACAAATTGTTTAC
Organism: Sediminibacterium sp.; assembly: GCA_046289145.1. GTDB lineage: Bacteria > Bacteroidota > Bacteroidia > Chitinophagales > Chitinophagaceae > Sediminibacterium. The sequence continues at coordinate 2,711 of JBKBWE010000138.1, read as the reverse complement.
TATATAGATCCAGCAACTCCTAAGCAATGGCGATCTCACCTAATTGCAGGTATTAACGATTGGCAAGCAGCTTTTGAAAAAGCAGGATTTAAAAATGCAATTGTTGGAAAAGAATGGCCAGTAAACGATACCACTATGAGCATGGAAGACGCTCGTTTTTCTGTAGTTCGTTATTTTGCTTCTGATATTCCAAATGCTTATGGACCAAATGTTCACGATCCAAGAAGTGGTGAAATTTTAGAAAGTCATATTGGTTGGTACCACAACGTAATGAAGTTGGTGCATGACTGGTATATGTTGCAAGCAGGACCAAACGATCCAGGTGCTCGCAGCATGAAATATGATGATCAATTAATGGGCGATTTAATTCGTTTTGTTTCTTCACATGAAGTGGGACATACATTAGGACTTCGTCATAATATGGGAAGTAGTAGCCAAACTCCTGTAGAAAAATTAAGAGATAAGCAGTGGGTTGAAGCAAATGGACATACGGCTTCTATTATGGACTATGCTCGTTTTAACTACGTTGCACAGCCAGAAGACAATATTAGTAGAAAAGGATTATACCCAAGAATTGGTGATTACGATAAGTGGGCAATGAAATGGGGATATGGTTATATCCCAGGTAACACCGAAGAGGAAACTAAGTTGAACAGTAATAAAATGGTTACTGCTGCTTTAAAAGAAAATCCTCGTCATTGGTTTGGCACTTACGAAAGTGGTAATAGAGTTGATCCTAGAAGTCAAAGCGAAGACTTAAGTGATAATTCTGTAAAAGCCAGTGAATATGGTGTAATGAATTTAAAGCGTGTTATGAAAGGTTTACCAGAGTGGACTAAAGAAGAAGGTGACCAATACAATAATTTAGCTACCATGTATGGCCAAACATTAGGTCAGTTTAACAGATACATTGGTCATGTAAGTACCAATATTGGTGGTGTTTATGAAACATTTAAAACAGTAGAACAAAATGAAGCTGTTTATGAAATTGTTCCTAAGACTCGCCAAAAAGAAGCTGTTGGATTTATCAATAAAAATGTATTTGAAACGCCAACATGGTTAGTAGATCGCGCAATGTGGAATAAGTTTAATAATCCTATTAGCGCAGATCCTATCATGAGCCTTCAAGAAAGAACAGTAAATAGCATTGTAAGTACAGATCGTTTAGGTCGCTTACAGTTAAGCGCTGAACGTTTTGGTGCAGATAAAGCCTATACTGCAATGGAATTATTGAACGATGTTCAAGGAACAATCTTTAATGAGTTAAGCAGTAAAAAAGCAATAGATACTTATAAGAGAATGTTGCAAAGAGCATATGTAGATCGTTTAACTTCAATCATTAATCCTGCGCCTACATCTGGTGGTGGAATCACTATTAGTTTTGGTGGTGCAAGTGCTGGTATTGATGCAAAGAAATCAGACGTAACTGCAATAGTACGTGCTCAATTAATTGGACTTCGCAGTCAATTAAATAGTGCTTCTGCAACAGCAGCAGACAAAATGAGTAAAATTCATTTAGCCGATTTAGCTGAAAGAATTAAAGTTGCATTAGACCCTAAATAAAGTCTTTTGAAATTGAATATAGCCCACAGGTATAATTGCCTGTGGGTTTTTTGTTGTGTTTACTAAGCAAAAAAGGCAGATGCCTTGGGTAATTTGTATCTTTACAGTATGAAAAAGATATTGTTTTTAATGGGATTGGTACTGGTTGGTTTTGCAGCAAATGCTCAACAACAAATTGTTTGGGGATATTTAAGAGACAGCATCAGCAATGAGCCAATTGAATTAGCCAGCGTTACCAATACCAACAAAAAGAAAACAGTTGTTACCAATAATAAAGGGCTTTTCAAAATAGATATCAGTAAAAATGATATCCTATCCATTTCGGCAGTAGGCTATCACTACGATACTGTTTTATACAGTGGGTTGATTGCAGCCTCCGATACATTAGAATTGTTCTTGGTTCCCATTAGTCGCAACCTAAACAATGTGACTGTTCAAAACTCTGGTGTTAGTCAGTATAGTTTAGACAGTTTAGAAAGAATAGCTGACTTTAAAGAATCAATGGTTAGCCCCCCAGTTAAAGCAGTTGAATTGTCCAATTCTGGCGCAGGTTTTGGTATTAGTTTAAATAGACTTTCTAGCAGAGAAAAAAGTAAAAGAAAAGCCACCGAGTTATTTAACAATAGTGAAAAAGAAGCATACATCAATTATCGTTTTTCTGCATCAATTGTAACCAAATACAGTGGTTTAAAAAATGAAGCTTTACAAAATTTTGTACAACGTCATAGACCAACTTATGAATGGTTAAGAAAACATCCTAAAGAAGAAGATATTAAATACTATATCAACGATAAATTGAAAGAGGACAAAAAACGCAATTAGTTTATTCGTATCTCAATGCTACAATCGGATTTAATTTAGCTGCTTTCATTGCTGGATAAATACCTGCAGCCAGTCCAACTACTGAGCAGATAACTATTCCAATAAAGACCCATGTCCAAGGAACAACAAATCCTGTGTCTAATATTATTCCAAATACATTGCCTACTAGTATACCAAGGATAATTCCGAAAATGGCACCCAACAAACTAATAATCATGCTTTCGAATAGAAATTGCTGACGTACATATTTGCTTTTGCCGCCAATCGCTTTAATTAAACCAACTTCCTTGGTACGCTCATTTACAGCCACCAGCATAATATTCATT
>JBKBWE010000421.1:0-1580 GCA_046289145.1 Sediminibacterium sp. | reverse complement strand
CTGGGCAATACCAATGGCTACTGATATTGCATTCACCTTGGGGATTGCATCATTATTAGGCAATCGAGTTCCAGTTGCCTTAAAAATATTCATAACCGCATTGGCAATTATAGATGATTTAGGGGCCATAGTTGTGATTGCTTTGTTTTATGGAGGTCAATTAAAACTACTATACCTACTATTGAGCGCATTAATTATGATAATACTATTATCATTACAGAAAAATAAAGTAAAAATTGGCTGGTACACATGGGTTTTAGGATTAGCCCTTTGGTATGCAATGTTTAACTCGGGTATTCATGCAACTGTTGCTGGAGTATTATTCGCATTTACCATTCCAGTTAAAAAATTGGCGGAACTAGAACTTAGTTTTCATACACCTGTTTACTTTATTATAATGCCATTATTCGCTTTAGCTAATACTGCTATTGTTTTTCCGGAAGAAGGGTTAGCTGCACTAAACAATTCTTTTTCCTGGGGGATTATGGCGGGATTATTTATTGGTAAACCGCTTGGAATTGGTTTAGCATGTTATTGGATGATTAAACAGAAATGGGCAAATCTTCCATCACAAACAAACTGGCACCAATTAATTGGGGCAGGAATATTAGCGGGCATAGGATTCACCATGAGTATATTTATTTCAATGCTTGCATTTGATGACAATATTGTTCAAGATATTGCTAAAATAGCGGTGTTGGTTAGTTCTGTTCTATCTATGATAGTGGGATATATTTGGCTAGCAGCAAAAAAATAAATCCTTATTTGCGCCATTCAAAAAAGAAAGTACTTCCTTGGTCTGGGCTGCTCTCAACCCTTATTTTTCCACCTTGTTCTTCAACAAGCATTTTTAATAAGTTTAGTCCAACGCCTGTACTAGACTCTCCAGATGATTTATTGTCTGTTGTTTCAAAAAGTTTAAAGATTTTACTATGATCTTTTTTTGAAATCCCTTGTCCATTATCTTTTACATAAAACTCATAGAATTCATTCGAAACAGACTGAATGCCAATTTGAATTTCAGGGTTTGGTTTGTTATTGTATTTAATTGCATTGGTAATTAAGTTTTGAAAAACCTGCTGTAACTTAATTTTTCTAGTTTTGAGTTTGGGTAAATTGGCATCAACTGTAAAATTGATTCTTTGTGGTAAAACCAACATTTTAATAATTTCATTTACTAATTGAAAGCTATCTACATATTCAACTGTTTGTTCACTTAAACTTTTTCTTGAATAATCTAAAATAGATTCAATCATACCTGTGAGCTTACTAGCAGCACTGTAAATAATACTCGTGTTTTCTAATAACTCTGGCTCTTTTTTGACTACTTCATCTTTTTGCATCATATCGGCCAGCATTGCAATGGTAGCAATAGGCGATTTTAAATCATGGGAAACTATAAATACAAATCTTTCTAATTGTTTATTCACTAATTCAATTTCTACTAAACTATTTTTCAGTTTTTGTTGAGCAAAATAAAGTCTTTCAAATACATTTACTTTAGCTCGTGTAATATTAATATCCAGTGGCTTTTGTAAATAGTCTACAGCCCCTTCTTCAAATCCTTTTAATACAAATTT
>JBKBWE010000137.1:0-7191 GCA_046289145.1 Sediminibacterium sp. | reverse complement strand
ATGGGGTCTGTCATTATGGTGGCCGGATTACTATTAATAAGTATTACTTTTATGCCCTCCTCGCGGAGACTTCTGGCTGCCTGAGAGCCCGAATAGTCAAATTCACATGCTTGTCCAATGATAATAGGCCCTGAACCTATTATAAGTACCGATTTGATTGATTGATCTTTAGGCATAGTAGTTGTAGAGATAAATTGTGCAAATGTAAGGCTGCTACATTAAAAGTGGCTAAAAAATAACACGAATTCAAATTTAAATTTAAATAACAGTAATGGCAGTATTAAAAGAAGGAAGTAAGGCTCCAGCATTCAAAGCGCCCGATCAGAACGGGAATATGGTTTCGTTGTCAGATTTTAAAGGAAAAAAACTAATTCTATATTTTTATCCTAAAGACGATACCCCGGGATGTACTTCTCAAGCATGTAATTTAAAAGACAATTATAGTGCTTTAATTAAAAAAGGTTTTCAAGTGGTAGGTATAAGTGTTGATAGTGTTAAAAGCCACAAAAAATTCGAAGAAAAATATGAATTGCCTTTTCCATTAATTTCTGATGAAGAAAAGAAAATTGTAGATAAATACAATTTATGGGGAGAGAAAAAATTCATGGGACGTACCTACATGGGTACTACCCGAACCACTTTTTTAATTGATGAAACAGGGGTGATTCGTAAAATTATTGCTAAACCCGATACCATGAACCACACAGAAGAGGTTTTGGCAGCTTGGGATAGTATTTAATTAAAATATTTTTAATATAGCCAATAAAAAGGCTTTTTCTGCGTTAAAGGCATGGAAAAATATGCATTTTTAATGCCCAAAAAGAAAGAGCCACTAAAGCAAATACATTTGTTTATGGTACCCCCGCAAATACCATTAGACGACAATAGGCGTTTGAAGGAGCTTTATCGATATGAAGTACTAGATACTTCATATGAAGATGAGTTTAATGACGTGGTACAATTGGCAGCAACTATTTGTAAAACTCCCATTGCATTAATTTCCTTAATTGATGCCAATAGACAATGGTTTAAAGCAAGATATGGTTTAGACATGAAGGAATTTCCTAGAGATATTTCTTTTTGTGGTCATACTATTACTTCCAATACTGCCATATTTGAAATTACTGATGCAACACAAGATGAACGCTTTATAGACAACCCCTTAGTAATTGGGCAGCCCTATATTCGCTTTTATACAGGTGTTCCATTGATTAATTCAAATGGCTTTAAAGTTGGAACCATTTCGGTAATGGATACTAAGCCTGGTGAGCTAAACGAAGAGCAAATATTTACTTTGCAAACTTTAGCTAGACAGGTGGTAAAATTGCTTGATCAAAATTTATTGAATAAGCAATTAGAGCAGCAACAAGAAAAGCTGCAACAGCAAATGGAAATGCAGAATAGAATTCTATCTATCATTGCTCACGACGTTAGAAATCCAATTGGTGCAGTAAAATCAATTATAGAATTAAACGCTCGAAAAATTCTTAGTCAACATGATTCTGTTGAATTAATGAATATGGCTGGTAAACAAATAGATGGAACAGTTGAATTGCTCAACAACTTAGTAGACTGGGGTTCTATGCAAATGCGTGGCCAAGGTTTTGAAAAAGAAAAAGTACATATGCGAACCCTGGTGAGCAATATGTTTAAGAGCTTTGAAGTAATGGCATCGTTAAAGTCTAATATAATGGTGAATTTGGTAGATGAAGATTTATTTATCAAGTCAGAAATTAATTCAATGCGATTTATTCTTCGCAATCTTATTAGCAATGCAAATAAGTTTACAAAAGAAGGAGTTATTACTGTATACGCACACAAAGAAGATAAAGAAATCATGCTCTCTGTTAGTGATACAGGAGTTGGCATGACAGAAGAAGTAAAAGCTAAATTATTTGATGGGGAGCACTATCAAAGTACAACGGGTACTGGCGACGAAAAGGGCTCAGGACTTGGATTAATTCTTACCAAAGATTTTATACAAATGTTAGGTGGTTCTATAAAAGTGGAGAGCACGATTGATAAAGGAACATCGGTCTACTTGTATTTTATAGATTAATTAAATAAGGTGTACACCAACCAGCTCATTCCATAGGCCAAAAAGGTCATATAAATCAATTGAATAGTTGGCCATTTCCAAGACTTTGTTTCTCTTTTAACAACAGCTAAAGTACTCATACACTGCATTGCCAACACGTAAAATACCATTAAAGATAATCCAGTAGCAAGTGTGTATACTTTTTCACCATTAGCATGTGTGGCAGCTTGCAGTTTTTCTCTTAAGCTTTGATCGTCTTCTTCATCTACGCTATACAAGGTAGCCATGGTGCCTACAAATACTTCTCTTGCGGCGAATGAAGTAATTAAAGCAATTCCAATTTTCCAATCATAGCCCAAAGGGCTAATTGCTGGCTCTATACTTTTACCTAATAAACCTGCATAGGAATTTGCTAGTTTTTCAGTTGATAATTGTTTTTGAAGTGAATCTGCAGCTACAGGGTTAGCTGCTATTAAAGCGGAATATTTTGCCTCGGTATTTTTTATTCGATCTCCTGGTCCAAATGAACTCAAAAACCAAAGCAATAGGCTAATCACCATAATTACTTTACCAGCATCTGTAACAAAAATGCGCGCTTTTTCAATCATTGTAATACCTGCATTTTTCCAGCGGGGAGCCCTATACATTGGCAACTCTAAAATAAAAAAACTCTTTTCTTTAATGTTGATAAAGAATTTCATTACATAACTAACCAATAATGCCATGATGGTACCGAGAAGATATAAAGCCATCATTACTAAACCTTGTAAACTTAGAAAACCGAGGTAATATTTTTCTTCAATTACTAGTGCAATTAAGATAGTATAAACCGGTAATCGAGCGCTGCAACTCATTAATGGAGTTATCAAAATGGTGAGAAGTCTTTCTTTTTTATTTTCAATGTTTCTTGCACCCATAATGGCAGGAACAGCACAAGCAAAACTGCTGATCATGGGCATTACGCTTTTTCCATTTAATCCTACTTTTCGCATTAGTTTGTCGCTCAAAAAGCTAATGCGCGCCATGTAACCAGTATCTTCTAAAACCGTGATTAACCCAAATAAAATCATGATTTGTGGTACAAAAACCAAAATACCACTTAAACCAGCAACAAAACCGTTGATTAATAAATTACTCCACCAAACTTCTGGCAAATTACTAGACAACCAACCTGCTAAAGCCGCAAAACTCCATTCAATGCCGTCCATTGGATAAGTAGCCAACCAAAAAATACTTTGAAACAAAAGAAATAATACAGAGAACAAGATTAAGTAACCCCAAGTTTTATGCATTAAAATATTATCTAGTTTTTCAGTGAACAACTTTTTTTCAAGTGGCCCTGTTTCTAAAACATTTTTTTGCATTATTTGCCGAATGCGCGTGTATCGCTGCATTATTTCTTCGGCCTGGGTTTTGGTTGTATTAAAGTTATGTTCAGTTACTATTTTGTTTAACACAGTATGGTCTTGCTGGTTGCTTAAAATTTCGTCGTGATTAATTAGCTGGTGTATACATGCATATTCACTCCACTCTGGGAAAGCATTTCTTACTTTAGCAACGGCTTCTGGCGCTAAACTTGCAGTGTCCATAAAGTCTCGAAGCTTAGTAGTAGCTTCTGGTTGCATTTTTGAAATCACTTTTTTCAATTCGCTAAGGCCCTTATTCTTTCTAGGATTTACTGCAACCACAGGTATGCCTAAGTCTGCTTCTAAACCACTTATATCAATTTTAATATCTTTTTTTGCAGCTAAGTCATTCATGGTTAATGCCATGACAACTGGAATTTTTAAATCGATTATTTGAGAGCAGAATAATAAATTTCTCTTAAGATTACTCGCATCTGCTACCAAAACAATTAAGTCTGCTTTAATTTCTTCGTCTGCCCCCATGAGCACTTTATAAGCTACCCACTCATCTGCTCTTCTAGGATATAAGCTGTAAGTACCTGGTAAATCAATTAATTCTGCCTGCAAATTATCTTCTAAGGAAAAAATCCCTGTTTTTTTATCAACTGTTACGCCAGGAAAATTACCAACATGTTGATTTAACCCCGTAAAAGCATTGAATAAAGAGCTTTTACCGCTATTAGGGTTCCCAACCAATGCTATATGAAGTGTTTTGTTTGCCAAGGTTGCAAAAGTAGGTGGGCAAATCCGCAGTTGGTTACGAGATTGGGAACAGAATTTAGAATTGATTACGATACTATTACAATTATCTACGTGCTGCTACTTACTTTTGCAATATAAAGTGCTAAATATGAAAAAATGGTTGGTTGCTCTATTAATCTTGCCTGTTATGACAGAAGCTCAAAGTAAGCGTAAACAAAGAATTGCAGCAGAAAAAGAGCAGGTGCTCACTCAAAGCAACTTACAAAAGCATGTACAGTATTTAGCGGATGATAAATTAGAAGGTAGAAGAACGGGTACACCTGGTGAAAAATTGGCAATGGAATACTTAATGAAGCAATACCAATTATTAGGAATAGAGCCTAAAGGTGCTGAAGGGTACGTGCAAGAATTTGAGATAAACGAGGGGCTTCAAGTAGAATCAGGTACTTTTTTAAGAGTAAACGGGAAACCGATGACATTAAATGAAGACTTCTTTCCTGTTGCATTTAGTGCAAATGCATCTATAAAAGGATCACCAGCTATAGCATTGTCAGAAGCCAATCAACCATGGTTTAAAGATTTAAAAGAAGTTCTTGAAGAAAATAAAAACAACCCTCATTTTGATATAGAAGAAACCATAAAAAAAATAGCCAATGAGGCAGCTGCAAAAAAAGCAACTGCTATGCTTTTATATAACAGTTCTTCTATAATAGATAATGTTCAATTCAATAAAAATGATAAGTCTAATTCATTATCTATACCTGTAGTTTTTGTATCCAAAAAAGGAATGCAACATTACTTTGCTGACGCTGCTGCTACTAATCAATTGGAACTTTCCGTTGCAATGAGTTATAAAGTTCGTAAAGCTAGAAATGTAGTCGCTTTTATTAATAATAATGCACCAAACACTGTAATACTAGGAGCCCATTATGATCATTTAGGGTATGGGGAAGATAAAAATGCCCTTGATGCAGTAAATGAAGTTCATAATGGTGCAGATGATAATGCAAGCGGCACTGCAGCTTTGCTAGAATTAGCAAGAAAATTAAAAAAACAATCTCCTAAATCGAATAATTATTTATTGATGCATTTTTCTGGAGAAGAACTTGGGTTAATGGGAAGTAAGTATTGGCTTGAAAATCCTACTACAACCATTTCTGCAAATTATATGATCAATATGGATATGGTTGGAAGATATGATACTGCCAGAAAACTAACCATCGGAGGATATGGTACTTCTCCTGAATGGGGCAATACTATCCCAATATTAGCCAAAAATTTTTCTTATAAAATTGATAGTGCTGGTACTGGTCCTAGTGATCATGCTAGTTTTTATCGTAAGGATATTCCTGTATTGTTCTTCTTTACAGGAAGTCACCCAGATTATCATAAATCAACAGATGATTGGGACAAAATTAATTATTCAGGAATTAATGAGATTGTAAATCTCGTTTACAATATTGTTGCATCTACAGACAGTAAAGGAAAAATTGCATTTACCAAAACACGTGAGCAACAAATGGGTAGAAGCACTCGTTTTACAGTGAGTTTGGGAGTAATACCTGATTACGGGTATACTGGTACCGGAATGAGAATAGACGGCGCGAGTGCTGGTAAATTAGCAGATAAACTTGGATTAAAAGCAGGCGATATTTTAATGCAATTGGGAGACTATAAGTTTGTAGACGTAAACAGTTATATGCAGTCTCTTTCTAAGTTTAAAAAAGGAGATAAGACAAAGTTAATTTATAAAAGAGGATCTGAAGAAATTACCGTTGAACTGGAGTTTTAATTTTTTATATGAAGCTTCGCCTAGATGTTGATGAATTGAATGATGATTTTTTTGAAGAAACGCGACTATTGGGAATAACCGCTACTTTAAAAAATTACCAATTTTGTATGCAACTGAATACCAATCTGGGCTATGATTTCAGATTGAATCCAGAAATAGAAATCCATTTACGAAGGAAAGAAAGAAGTTATTATTTTTCTATTTATCAATACAAGGAAGTTAATTCGCCCCTTACTCATTATTTGTATCAGAATCAATTTGATGGTGAGTATTTATTGCCAGAGTTTAAACATATGGACTTTATCTGGTTAATGAAGTATGATTTAGTGGATGATGATAAATGTAACTGGATTAAACAAACTGTTCGAAATTTATCGGGCGTTCAGTTGGTTGCAGAGTTAACCAATGAGCAAATTAAAAATAAAGGGAATATGGTTTTTTAGTTGTTTTAAAGAGCAACCATAATTCTCTTTTCATTTACTTCAGTCATTTTTCCAATTGCCGTTATATGATTACCCAAACCATTCTGGGTTAAAATATGTTTAACATCTTCTACTGCTGATGGGTCAACTGCAATTAAAAGTCCGCCATTTGTTTGTGGGTCAGGTAAAATAGAAAATGCTTCCATTACATCAACACCTTTTTCAAAACCTACTTGCTTACTATATGCGTTCCAGTTTCGATAGGTTGCATCTGGTACAAGTCTTTTAGCAAGGTATTGTTTAGCTGCACTAATTACGGGCACTTGACTATAATTAATTTGAGCCCCTGTATTACTACCCTCGGCCATTTCCATTAAATGTCCAATTAGTCCAAATCCGGTTACATCCGTCATTGCATGTACTCCTTCTACAGCCCCTAAAACCTGGCCCACTTTATTTAATTGATTTAATTGATGAATCAATATCGGCAAATCAGATACTTCCAATTGTCCTCTTTTTTGGGCAGTAGAAAGAATGCCTACACCAAGCGGTTTTGTTAGGAAGAGTAAGTCTCCTATTTGCGCTGTATTATTTTTCTTTAAATTGTTAATTGACACAATGCCATTTACAGACAAACCAAAAATGGGTTCTGTGGTATCAACACTATGTCCACCAGCCAAAGGAATTCCCGCTTCTTCACAAATGCTTCTACCCCCTTCTATTACCCTTCGCGCTATTTCAGGAGAAAGTTTATCAACTGGCCAGCCCAAAATGGCCAATGCCATAATTGGTTTGCCTCCCATTGCGTATACATCGCTAATGGCGTTTGCT
>JBKBWE010000420.1:0-1583 GCA_046289145.1 Sediminibacterium sp. | reverse complement strand
AGGAAGGTACCAATCAACTTCTGGAACCATGTCTAGGGGCTTAACCGTAATGGCCACTTATTAATTGACACTAACAAATGATATTTATGAAAAAAAATATATTATTCATAGCTGGTTTATTTTCGGCATTACTCTTTACCAGTTGTGCAAAAGACCCAGCTAATCCAGGATACGCTCAATATATGTTTATGAATGCGGCACCTGATGTTGTTGCTGGATTAGACTTTTATGTTGGCGATTTAAAACAAAATATTTTACCTATTGCGTTTGGTTCTAACACTATTTATAATAGCACTACACCAGGCACAAAATCAATTCGAGTAACGATTGCTGGCCAACAAACTGTTTTTGCTGCCAATAATTATAGCGTAACTGATCAAAGAGATCAACCTGCTCGATATACTTTGTTAGCAGTTAACAAATTGCAAAATGCGGAGCTTGTATGGATTCAGGACAACCTAACCACTCCTGCAGCCAATAAAGCACATTTAAGAATCATTCATGCAAGTGAAGATGCGCCTGCTGTAAATGCATTCATTGGAACAGCTACCACTGCATTATTTCCTGCAGCTATTCCATTTAAAGGATCTACTAGTTTTGTTGCTTTAGATGCTACATTATTGGGTACATCTTACAGCATTCAAATTAGAAACGCTACCACCAATGCAGTAGTAAGAACACAACCTATGACTGCAGTATCTGGAAAAATTTATACCATTATTGTTAGAGGTTCAGTAACCCCGTCTCCTTGGGCGCCAACAAACACTGTATCATCAACTTTAGTGGCTAATAACTAATTTAGTTTTTTTGATTTAGCGAATCCCAGTTGCTTTGTGACTGGGATTTTTATTTGGCTAATAAAAAAATACCCAAACACAACATAGCACTAACAATGGCAACTATTGGAATTTTAAATTGTTCCCATTTTGCTTCTATTTTTTTAGTTGCAATAAGTTGCCTGATAATGGAGATATGGTATTGTTCAGTAAAGCAAAATTCTAATGTTGATTGGTAGAGGACTACTTCATTATAAGGTAGAAAATGTAGAATATATAAAACTTGTTTCAAGAGTTTTTGTTGTATCTGAGCATTTCCCGATTGAATCAACTCTTTAACTAAAGGCATAAACAGCGGATAGTTGAGTTTCCATTTAATTCGATCATAATTGATAAACCGAAAATCTGTTTGTTGCATTTCTCTCTCAAGCAAATGAAAATAATTCAATACATCTTGTATGGATTGAATAGATGGTTGCGATTTTGCTGATTTCCCTTCTAATTGTAGGCTTCTATCGTATAATTTTTTCGACTTTGCATTTCCTAAAATTTCGTAGGCTTTTTTAATTTGTTTAAACTGCTCAAAATAAATAGGGTTGTTATTTTTATCTGGGTGATAAATATGTGCCAGCTTTCTAAATGCCCTTTTAATTTCCGTTTCATTTGCAGAAGAAGTAATGCCTAAAACTGCGTACCAATTGGGTTCAACCATCATTTACTACTTTAAGCAGGATCTTCTGGATGATTTTCAAAATTGATATCATCTCCATCTAATAACTCCCTTTCAATTTCTTCCATTTGAACAAT
>JBKBWE010000136.1:0-7243 GCA_046289145.1 Sediminibacterium sp. | reverse complement strand
TTTACTCTCTTGTAGTATAATTGTATTGATAAGTATTTGGGGGTCTGGCAAAGAAGCACAGAGGCCATTCAGCTCTCCCAAATAACGAGCAGCTTTTGCTAGCTGTCTCAATATTTCAGGCGATTCAACAAAGCCCATGGGAGGCAAATTGGGCAATTCGTTGAAAGGAGTGTTTCTATCAAAAGCCATGATGATGAATTTTGGAGATAATTTCAACATCAACTCAGACTGATGACAGTTTGTTCGACATCAAAATTAATTCGTGTCGAAATTATTGATTTTTTTCAACATTATCAGGCTTTTAAAAAATTATAAGTCAGCGCCTAAAATTTCAGGCTCATTGGATTAATTTATTTCCGCAACAATATGATTAAGCGCATTCTTAGATTCAGGCATAAACGGTAAATATGGCCAAATATGGGGCATTCCTTCACCTAGGTAAATTTTATGTGAAACTGATTCTTTAATCAATGTATTTACCAATAATTGCTGATCGGGATAAGTGATATCATTCTCTGCTAAATACAAAACTGTTGTAGGAAAATTTTTGAAGGATGCATTAATTGGTGAAATCATTGCATTATCTAAATTATACCTGCCAGCACACATTCTTTTTGCACTTGCAACTCCCTTTACAGATAACATAATATCTTTTTCTTCAATCGCTTTAATGGCTGGGTTTTGGAATGTTGAATCACAAACAGGACAAACTAAAAGCAGTTTTTGCGGGATGGCCCATTTATAATTGATTGCTCTTTGAACTAGCGCCATAATTAGTGTCCCCCCTACAGAATCTCCAATAAGTATTATATTATGAGACTCATATTTCTCCAATGCTTTTTGGTAAACAAAATCAAGATTATTTGAAATCTCAAAAATGTCATTTTCAGGTGCTTTGGGATAATCGCAAACCCAAATAGTCTGTTTGGTTTCTATTGATAGTTTTTTAATTACGTCCCAATGCAATTGATTTGGCCCAGAAATAAAACCACCTCCATGAACAAATATGAGCAAATTCATTTCAGCAGAATCTTTTCTGATTTCTGTTATAGTAGTATTAGCAATTTTAAATTGATTTACGTTTGGTCTTCTAAAAAAGTGACTCCGGGGAATACGAATATCACCCTTACGAATTTTTCGAAAGTCAATAGGTGAACTGCTGAAGGTTTTCTTAATCCCATTAAGCTTTATGTAGAAGGCCGTAAAATGATATTGTAAACTATATTTCATAAAACCTTTTAAATTATGGAATTACCACTGTTCTTTTTTGATAAGTAACTGCACCAAATACTCCAATTGCATTGCCTTTAATATTTCTAATTGGATTGTCAGGCACCGCTAGTGGACTTCCGGTAGAAGATTGAGAAAAACTAAACCAATATTGATAATTGTCAAAGTCTACACAATTCATAACAACATCAATGATGTCTCCCTTTTTAAATTCATCAGCTTCTCTTGAATACATCAATGGGAAAGTCACTTTTTTTCCGTCAATGAATGAGTCATCGTACGCAAAAGCATCTTTAATTAACCTTCCATTTTTATAAATTGATAAATTATAGTTGTTACCCAACCCTATTGGATCTTTGTAAAAAGGAGTTACTACTTTAACTGTTTTGCCAAAATTGGGGAAATCTTCAACCACCAGAGAGTCAACATTTACCATGATTGGCATTTTAGAGCTTGAGGTTAGTGTAACACCATTATTTATTACTTTAAGATGATAAGTTTTGCCTATAACTCCTACTAAACCTGCATTTCGATAAACCCCATTTGATACTTCTGGTAAAGCATAAACAGTTCCATTATCTTCTTGGATGGTAACTGTTGCACCAATTAATGGAACACTGGTATTATCGGAATTTACTTTACTAGTTTTAGACAACTTAACAACACTACCAATTGTTGAGCTATTGGTTACTTGTCCATCCACCACAATAACAGGAGCAGTATTTTTTAAATTTAAGTCGATTACTTTTTCGCAACTTGATAAACCAAATACAAGCGTAGCGAAATAAAAAATTGAATATTTTTTTTTCATTATTAATTAAAATTTGAAATTATAAGATATAGATGGAACCCAACGGAATAGACTAGTTTGAACTGTTTCGGTAATATTTGGATTGTCCTTATTATCCCTAAAATTAATGGCATAGGCATTTTCCCTACCATATACATTGTATAAACTAAAAACGAGTTCTTTTGTCCATTTTTTAGTTTGCTTCAATTGCATAGTTGCACCAAAATCTAAACGATGGTAGTTTGGCATCCTATCGGCATTCCTACTGCTGTAGTAATAGGCAGTTTGTCCATTCACTTGATATTTACCGGTAGGAAATGTAACAGCACTCCCAGTATAGAAAATAAAGTTTCCACTAAGGGTCCATTTTTTATTTAACTGATAAATTCCAACAATTGCAATATCATGTGTTCTATCTTGAGTTGCATTGTACCATTCATTATTATTAATCCCGTTTATTATTCTTTCAGACTTACTCAATGTATAACTGATCCAACCTGTAAGATTTCCTGTTTTTTTCTTTAACATAAACTCTATACCATAGGCCCTGCCTTTACCAAAAAGTAATTGGGCTTCTACGGTTTCGTTTAAAAACAAATCAGCACCATTTCGATAGTCTAACACATTATCCATTTCTTTATAGTATGCTTCAGCTGTAAACTCATAAGTGTTAAGCAAAATATTTGAATAATAACCTAAACTAAACTGATTACTAAGTTGTGGTTGAATGATATTACTTGTACTGGCCCATTTATCTAATGGATTTGATCCATTAGAATTGGTTATTTGATGCATGTACTGAGCATTTCGAGTATACGCCGCTTTGATAGATGCATTACTACTTAACATATATCCTATAGATACTCTTGGCTCCAGATTGCAATAGGTTTTTACCATTTCTCCTTTTGCATAAACAGTAGTGTCTAAAATTTTTCCTTTATCATCAATATTAAAAAAGTTTCCCCCACCCATTCCTATAAATGAACTTAACCTAGCACCAATAGTTATACTTAAATTCTTGTTGGGCTTAAATACATTACTAGCATAAAATGCATTTTCAAAAGAATATCTTTTATCTTGAATTTTATCATTAATACTTGAAGTAGCATTACCTGTAATTTCTCCTGGGCGAATAATATGATAAATGCTTGACCACCCAAACCGAAGATTATTTTTGTTGTTAATGCTATATTGATAGTCTTGTTTTAAATTCCAATCTCGTATTTGAGAAAATATTCTTATATCATTTGTACCATTTTTAACTTTAAACTCATAGTTGTAATTGCTGAAAATCACTGAAGTATTTAAAAATAATCGGCTGTTAAAAATATGGTTCCAACGCAATGTACCTGTTCCATTACCCCAGTTGGTAGTGAATTGATTATTTAATCCTAATACATCCTTACCAAAATAACCACTTAAATACAACTTATCTTTTTTCCCTAGTTCATAGTTTAATTTAGCATTGAAGTCATAAAAATGTAATTGATTATCCTTATTCTTCTCGTCCAATTTAAGAAATAAATCTGCATAAGTTCTTCGACCAGTAACCAAAAAAGAAGACTTATCTTTTTGAATTGGTCCTTCTACGTTCAGCTTTGCACTGATTAACCCCAAACTACCACTAACACTGGTGTTTTGGTTATTTCCTTCATTCATTCTAACATCTAATACACTACTTAATCTTCCTCCGTATTGAGCGGGCATCCCTCCTTTATAAACTGCAATATCTTTGATGGCATCACTATTAAAAGTAGAAAAGAACCCAAACAAATGTCCAGCGTTGTATATATTGGCTTCGTCTAATATTATTTGGTTTTGATCGGTACTTCCGCCTCGTACAAAAATGCCACTATTACCTTCGCCAGCTGATTTAATTCCAGGCAACAATTGAATCGTTTTTAATAAATCTTTCTCCCCAAATATTACTGGAATATTTTTAGCTTCTTGTACAGAGAGTTTTTCAATTCCCATTTGAGATCCAGTAATAGAACGTCCAAATGTTTTACTACTGGTAACTGTTACATTTGCTAACTCGTTATCAGCTTCTAAAAAGTTTATATTTTTCTCTACATTACTTTCCAAAGTAATTGTTAAAGTATCTGGCTTCTTGCCTAATGCACTAAATTCTATTTGATAAGTATTTGGCACTAATGAAATACTATAAAAGCCATATTCATTTGAAGTAGTGCCATAATTAGTATTTAGCACTTTTACACTGGCGCCTATTATGTACTCCCCATTATTCTTACTTTTAATAATACCACTGATTGTGTAGTTTTTTTGTCCTATTACTGTTTTAGATAAGCTGACTAATGTAAGCAATAAAAATGCTTTCGTGATTCTTCGAAATACCATAAAAATTTATACTTGAATTAACGAAATAGACGAGGCCATTTCAATGAATAAAAAATAATTAGAGAGAGCAAAACCACTTCCACAGCGGCACCAAATACCATATGGGCCCAAACCTCTCCTGCTAGATTAAATAATATAAAGGGTATATACACAGCTGCTATGATGATATTTACCCATTTATTAATTTTGGCAGGAAGGGCCACAGAAAGAAAAATCATCAATGCTGGGATTGATACAGATATCATTGCTGCCATCAGAAATCCTGGGGTAATATCAAATTTAAAAACCCGCCCTGTCTGAATTTCAAGCATCTTACTCGGCATATATAAATGAAAATAATCGAGGTAGAGAATCAGAAACATCAAACTAGTCCATAAGATAGCAAGTTTAAGTTTTAAATTAACTTTGATGTCTTGGAGTGAGATTTTATTTGTGTTCATACATTTACAACTTATCTAATGAATTCAATGACTTGAGCACTTACAGTAATAATTCTCTTAACATAAAATGGAGCAAACCCACTGAAATGCTCTTCTGTAGTAACGTTGATGATGGCTTTAGAACCATTAATCAGGTTAGCATTCTTCATCATTTGAGAATACGCATTTTCATACAATTGCTTTTTTTTCATCCCTCCAAGTGTCAATACATAAGACACTTCAGAACTCCCACTTACTTGACCAATGACTTTATAGTTGTTCTGACTTAAATGTACCTCAGTGGCATTTTGATTATGGTTAGATACAAGGGCAGTACCAATTCCACATGAACTAAGAATACCTGTAAATACTAAAAACAAGGAGTAAATACCTATCTTTTTCATTGTAAACTTATTTTATGAATACTAAAAATTAAATCCAAAATCCAACCCTGGTTGAATAAAGTGATTAGACCATTTACTTTCAACTGCTTTAAAAGATGCTGGCACATTCGTTCTTATAGGCCAATAGCTTACTCCTATAGATGGCTCAAAAAAGAATCGATTCTTAAAGAACTTAAACTGGTAGCCTAAATAAAAGTCTAAGTATAATGTGTATCCGTTTCCAATCTTTTTCTTATTTACATCCATGTACTTTTCAAAAGCATTCAATGCATAAATTGATGTGTAAGCTCCTTTCCACCAAAACCTTTGGTAACCAAGTGTAGGAGCTAGTATACGAGCATGACCTGGATAGTTTTCTCCCGGTGCATCAAATGATGACGAGCCAAAAGGGATGCCTAAAGGCCAGGCATAGATGGATCTCTTAAATCGAAATGAAACAACATCTTTAGGTGTAATTCTGTATCCTACATTCAATTGTATATACTCGGGATTGTTGACATTATCAAAATTTCCCAACATCAATAGAGAACTACCAACAAACCACTTTTTATAAGTGCTATCTGTTTTAGCATCTTGTGCAACAACGTGGAAATGGATAAATACAATTAGGGCAAAACCAATAAATAAATTTTTCTTTTGCATATCTTAATAATTTTAATCAATAATGCAAAAGTAGAATGCTCCAGTATCTTGATCCGTTCACTTAAGTTAAGTAATACGAAATCACCAATAATATGTCTTCAATTTTAGGGTGCCACTAAAATTGATATACACTAAATTACAACCAGTGAAATCAAAGTGCTCCAATTGAGTAAGACCCCTTATATCAATGGTAGGTTGTACTGGGTTATGTCTTAAAGTAAGCGTTTTAAGATTCGGCGAGCTTCTAACTATTATAGAAACTAACTTATTATTGTCACCATTAATTAATTCGAGGTTATTTAATCCAGTAGCATCAAAGTGAGTAAGCTGATTGTCGGAAAAATTAATTGATTTTAATTTTTTCAACTTAAAAATATCTAAAGAAGTAATCCTATTGTTTTGGCATCCAAATTCCTCAAGATTAATAAAACTATTGATGCCTTGCACATTTGCAATATCTAAACCATTTATAAACAAAGATTTAACCATAAGCGCCTCAGAAACTTGTATTTTACCATCATTATTTAAATCAATACCTAAATCAATTAAATGCTTTTTAAATTTCATATCCGAAATTTGAACAATTTGAGAGTGACTTAGTAAAGAAAATAATATTAGAAAAAAAATAAAATACAGTTTCATAAATTACATTTTTTGTCGATAAATATGTTTCAGTGAATATTTTACTTTTTCGGTATTACTTTTTATTTCAACAATTCCACTGGCTTCAAAAACAAGTAAATTTTCATTTACGATAGTCTCTAAATAGTATCTGCCTACTGATAAATTTGGAATGAT
The DNA here is from genome assembly GCA_046289145.1 of Sediminibacterium sp. GTDB lineage: Bacteria > Bacteroidota > Bacteroidia > Chitinophagales > Chitinophagaceae > Sediminibacterium. The sequence goes on along the minus strand of JBKBWE010000136.1, from coordinate 602 downwards.
AAAATCTCCTTGATTATTATATACTTTAGACTCAATCCTATAACAGTTTGCCAATGATGAAATTGTAGCAATTCTTTTACCCTCTTTATTCTTTGTCTTCAGTGATAAATATTCTTCTATGTATGAAGTGAGTGGATACAAATAAACCACCGTCCCAGGCTTTGCAAACCATTTTTCGCCAATTTTAATTCCAAAAGGTGACTTCCCTTCATAATAGGAAGTTCCATGAATTTCAGCATTCCCAGTATTAAGCATTTCAGATGCACCCTTTATATCAAATTCTACTTTAGGTTGCATTATTTCAACTCGTTTCTGAGCATAAACAAATTGCCCAGTAAGTAATAAGGAAAATAATATTATCTGTCGCAATAGAAAATTCATCTTATAAAAATATAAGAATCAATTTCAACCTTAATTAACTTAGGTTAATAAAAGTTGATGAAGGAATTGCAAAAATTGGTTTTATGGAACCAACGCACTATAATTTTCCTTCAATTTTCTCATAAGCAATCTCACACCTTGTTGTGTCTGCTCATTGAAAGCATTGGTAAATATGATAAACGCTTTACCGTTAGTGCGATCTATTTGTACTAATGTATAAT
>JBKBWE010000419.1:0-1594 GCA_046289145.1 Sediminibacterium sp. | reverse complement strand
AGTTTCCCAGATTTTGAAAGATTTTTAGGATATGACGAGGAATCAAAAGACAAACCCTTAAATGCATATAGAAATATTACCACAGATACAAGCTTGTGTAATCGTGTACAAGAGTTACTTGAAGAACTAATAAATAGTGATCAATATGAACCATTTTCAAATGCAAATCTGACTGACCAAGAAGACTATAATAAATGCCTTCTTGAAAAAATAACTCAATGGGCAAAAGATAATGGAAATGAAAACGATATTCGTTATAAAGGCAAATAATTGGATTAATTAATTGCAAAACTTATCTGCGTAGGTCAGGGTCAGATCTTGCTTTCTCTAAAATTCCCCCATTGATAGGCAAAAGGCAAGATCTGCCCCTTTAGCTGCTATCAGAAATGAAAAGACATGTGTTTAATAGTACTACCATCCTCATCGTATTTAACAGCAACTACATAGCCTGTTTTTTTACCTTTAACAGCCTCGATTGGCGTACCTGCAACTTCCCAAAGACCTAATGTACCTACATCAAGAAGACCATGCATTGCTGCACGAGCAGCCGATCCGGTGGGCATAGTTGCACGAAAATTCTCAGAAGAGCGTTTACCGTGCTTACCTTTGGTATGCTCAATTGGTATAGCTCCAGCAGCAATCAAACACGAACGAGTTTTGCAGTTTCCTAATTCTTTCGGATTAACACCATTTCCTTTTGCTGCCATAACCACAGAACATGCAGTTAGCGACATACTAAGAAGGATGATAAATAATTTTCGAATCATTATAAGCACTATTTCATCTACCAAAGGTTAAAAAATGATCAGATGATAACATTGATCAAAATATTTTCATAGCTAGAGCAGTCTGTTTGCTTATAAACAGGAACTTCAAAAATCGTATGATTTACTAAATTGTTGTTAAATTTCGTTTGCTACAGCAATGTGATTACATGATCCAACGTAACCAATGGGTTTTATAATACCGTTGCGCGGGGTCGAACTGCGAACCTATTGATTACAAGTAATACTATTTGTAGGTCAGGGTCATGTAGGTCAGGTTCAGATCTTGCTTTTTGCTTTCTCTAAAATTCCCCAAAACTACTTTGATAGGCAAAAGGCAAGATCTGAACCTTTAGCGAGATCTGACCTTTTAGCTTGTTAGCGCTTTATGATGGGGGCCATGGGATTCATAACCAAGAAATGTACAGCAATAAACTTGATATAGAGGACATGATTGAATATGACATAAAGCTTTTGGAAAAACGTTCCCATGGCTTAGCTCAGGAATACCCGCGTTATTGCCCAGCGTTTCTATAAACAAAGTCCAAGATTTGATAGAAAAATATTTGAATAGGATTCCAAATGCGATCATGATGGGCGTTAGGAGATGAAATTACTAAAAATTGTGGCTATATATTATTAATTGTCATGCAGTAAAGCCATTTGCTAAATTATCTAAAGCCTGCCCAGTCACTCGATATACTGTCCACTCGTCCATGGGTTTGGCGCCAATGCTTTTATAAAAATTAATGGCAGTCTCGTTCCAGTCTAATACCCACCACTCTAATCTTCCACATTTTCTATTTTTAGCAAGCGCTGCCAAATAAGAT
>JBKBWE010000135.1:0-7264 GCA_046289145.1 Sediminibacterium sp. | reverse complement strand
ATTTCTCGTATTTCCTTTTCAACATTCCTACCGTTCAATAAAATACCACTACTACCAGTAGATTCATTGTAATCAAATGTCAAGTTGATATTCTTTAACGCCTCCTGTACCGCTGAATCACTAGTATAATCAATAGCATGTTCTATAAAATATAAGGTGATGGCCCTATACATGGCTCCACTGTCAATAAAAACATAATTAAGTGCCCTGGCCATTTGTTTAGCCAGGGTACTTTTTCCACAGGAAGAATATCCATCAAGGGTAATAATAATTTTTTTCATAAACGCTTCTTAACGCAAAGGTAATTAAGAAGGCAATACTACAGTGTCAATTACATGAATCACCCCATTGCTTTGGTATACATTAGCGATGGTTACTGTAGAAACTCCACCTTTTTCGTCTGTTAAGATTAATTTCTTTCCCTTCATAGTAGCTTTTAATGTACCACCAGAAACTGTTTTTAAAGTTGCAGTACCATTACCCTCTTTAATTAAAGCAGCTATAGCACTTGCATCCAATTTACCTGCAACCACATGGTACGTTAAAATCTTAGTAAGGGTAGCTTTGTTCTCTGGTTTTACCAAAGATTCAACAGTTCCTGCAGGAAGTTTTCCAAATGCAGTATTGGTTGGAGCAAACACGGTAAATGGTCCAGCACTCTGTAAAGTTTCTACCAATCCTGCGGCTTTTACAGCGGCAACAAGTGTAGTATGATCTGCTGAATTAACTGCATTAGCTACAATATTCTTAGAAGGATACATAGGTGCCCCACCTACTTCAACGGTTTTTTCACTCATTTGAGCAGTAGCAACATTCACTAATAAAGCGGAAGCAATAACAAAGAATAACTTTTTCATAAATCTGATTTAAATTGATTGATTAATTTTTACAGATTTATGTACGATGAACGTTTCAAGATGGATTGTTAAGGAAAATAAAAAAGATTGGGGTAATCTGAAATAATCCCATCCACACCCAATGCACGCAACTTTTTCATAGTCGCTAAATCATTCACTGTCCAAGGAACCAGTTTCATTCCCTTCAATTTGCAGGCATTCACTAAAGCTTCATTTACCAAACTGTGGTGAGGACTATATGCAGTTGGTGTAAAGCCCAATTCAAGCAATTGTTCAGTTAATGATTTTTTATTGTAATCCTCAATTAATAGAACTGTTGATATAGAAGGATATTGCTGATGCAAATATTGTAATGTTCTAATATCAAAAGACTGAATCGTAACTCTATCTTCTATTTTTTTATGTTTGATTACAGCCACTAATAAATCAACAAATGCTTTTGGGCTAGGATGGTATTTATAATCTGTAGTTGGTTGCGACTTCGTTTCGATATTGTAAAATGGCAATGGCTTATTTTTAGACAAAGCATATTGATCTGCGGCTTCAATCACCTCTAATAATAAAGGCTTAGTGGCTGCCATTTTTTGTTGTTGAGGAAACCTAGGATTTCCTCTTAAACCAACATCAAATCTTTGTGTAGCTGCATAACTCATTGTGTATATATTCAATTGCTTTTCTTCATCCTTACTAACTGGTAATCCATCAGGTTTTGTAGTTATTTCATGGTTAAAAAAAGGCTCATGACTTAGTAGCACTTGTTTGTCTGCTGTAATTACTGCATCCATTTCTAAAGTAACTGCACCCAAATCTATTGCTTTGCACATGGCTGGAATGGTATTTTCTGGAACCAATCCTCGAGCACCCCTATGACCTTGCCAGTCAAAATCGTTTTTATTTTTTTGTTGATTCATTTTAGTACTGGTGCAGCTGCATAATAAAATCATACTGCTGATGATAAAAATATATTTCATGACTGATATGTTATTTGTTCAATCGCAGTTTCATTTCTTCTGCGGCGAGTTGTTCTTCAAGAGATCCTTTAGCTAAATGCTGAATAATATTATCTTGAATATGGCTAGGTTTATTTTGACTCCATTTAAATACATGTTGCAATTGAGTTACTTCTATTTCAAATGCTATAATTGCTTTCATATTCGATAGAATATAGTCTTCGCTCATATGATGCATTAATGACGGGGAGTCAGCATTCTGCTCATATTTAGCGGTTAATTTTTGCAGCATTGTATACAGTTCAGCATCCCCTAAAAAGTGTATTAAACCTGTAGCATGGACTACAGAATAATTCCAGGTGCTTGCTGTGTTTTGTGGTTCGTAATGCTGGGCACTAATATAGGCATGTGGCCCATTAAATATGGCCAATACTTTTTTGTTATTTTCAAAAGCAATTGTATGTGCTTGTTTGCGCATAATATGCGCCTGTAAAAACAATTTATTCTCACGAAAGCTAATCATTATAGGCACATGGGTTGCTATTGGAAACCCATCTATCCCTATACCACAAATTGTGGCAAATGAATTGGATTGCATAAACGCCAAAATATCAGCATGCGCTGCGTCGGAAAAATGATTGGTTAAGTACATTGTACTTGCAATGTACCACTAATTTGAAAATTTAAAAGCTAACCGCCAATGCTGTTAACGCAGTAAATAGATTTTGAGTAGGCATATTGCCTTGCTTGGTAAAAATAAAATCCCTGCTTTGTAGTTGTTTGATTTCTGCACGCCATAAAATATGATTACTAATGGCATAGTCAACATTTAACGAAATGCCTTTTACCCTAAATCCTTGGGGAGTACCGGTAGCAATCATCACCTCATTCCCATCTTGATAGGATTCTGTTCTTAACGCAAACTTCATTTTAGCATTGGCAGTATATTGTAGCATTAATACAGGGGTATACCAAAGTTGTCTTTGACTATTCGATTTTTGTAACCCAATATCAAATCCTCCTATTAAACCTATCCGATTACTCCATTGATAAATGGCATAGAAATTATGAAAATAACGCATTACGCCACTAATGCCTGTAGTTGGGTTACCAATAAATGAGCTACTATTAATAGTCCATTTGCTAGTAGGTTTATATTGAATCTGGTGACCAAAAGATGGGCTCTTATTGCCTTTTAGCAGTTGAATACGTTGCCAACCAGTTAGAAGTAAGGCACTCATAAACCATTTTTCATTCGGCGATGCATAAGAAAATTTTACCCCTGTTTCAAAATAAGGAGAATTGTCTGCGGCAATACTTCTGCTTAAAGTCCAGCAATCTTTTCCAATTGCACTTTCAAATCCTATATGCGAACTAAATACGCCGGCATCTAACCATAAGTCTTTGCCATTACTTAATTTCCAACCGATATTTGCTTCCAAAATCTGTTGGTAAATACCTTTTTCCCCAGCATAATTGGCGCGCATATAGGAACCCAATGCTAACCCTAAGTTTGCTCTTATACGCCCCCTATTATAGGCCGCTTTTACAAATGCTAGGTTTACGCTTAGCTGTTTATTATGATCATGACTGTAAACAAATGGAACATCATTATTAGTAACGGGTCCGTTGGTATTATGCTGATAGTAGAATTCTGCATACCCACTTAATTGAATAGCATTGGTTTTTTGTTTAGGCATGCTGGTGTCATTGGATTGAGCAACAACCACTAAACCTAAGCACCATCCTATTATGGTGGCTAACCATTTCATTTAAACCACTTCTATTAATGAAGTCTGAGGCAAATTGGCATTACGCATGGCTATGTTTCGAACAGTTTGTGCAGTAAAATTCCTAAATGCTTCTTTGGTCAACTCATCGTTTCCTACCATGGCAGGTACCCCATCATCTCCTCCTTCACGAATAGTTTGTATTAAAGGTATCTGACCTAAGAAAGAGAGATCATATTCTTCAGCCAGTTTCCTTCCCCCCTCCTTACCAAATAAATAATATTTATTATTGGGCAATTCAGCAGGTGTGAAATAAGCCATATTTTCAATAAGACCAATGATTGGAACATTAATTTGCGCCTGGCTAAACATGGCAATTCCTTTTTTAGCATCGGCTAATGCCACGTTTTGTGGAGTTGTGACTATTACGGCACCTGTTACTGGAACCGTTTGCATTAATGTTAAATGAATATCCCCGGTTCCTGGAGGCATATCAATTACCAAGTAATCTAACTCGCCCCAATCTACTTCTGTTACAAATTGTCTTATAGCCGAACTAGCCATCGGTCCTCTCCAAACCACTGCATTTTTTTCGTCTACCAATAACCCAATACTCATGAGTTTTATACCAAATTTTTCTAATGGAACTATCATGCCTTTCCCATCCACTTCTTTCATCATAGGTCTTGCTCCTCTAACGCCAAACATGATGGGAACACTTGGTCCATAAATATCTGCGTCCATTAATCCTACCGAGGCACCACCTTCAGCCAGTGCCAATGCCAAATTTGCAGAAATAGTACTTTTGCCTACTCCCCCTTTCCCACTTACAACAGCAATAATATTCTTAACACCACTCAATACCTTTTGGTCATCTTTTCTTGTAGAAGTGGTATTTGCAGTAAAATTGACTTTTACTTTGGCATTTTTATTTACCAATAACTTGATGGCATTTTCACTGGCCCTGCTCATTAAATCTTTCATTGGGCAGGCTGGAGTAGTCAAAACAATGGTAAAGCTTACTGCATCGCCATCTATCACTATGTCTTTTACCATGTTAAGGGTAACCAAATCTTTTCCTAAGTCTGGTTCCTGCACATTACTCAATGCTTGTAATATCGCTTCCTTTGTCATTGTTGCTCAAGTTTTTGTTAAAATAACCGTTGGATTACAAAGTTAACAACCTAGGACTTTACTTTGTTATGAAATACGGAGAACAAAGCAAATTAGTACCTTTGACCTCCCTTAAACAGCAACTGCCTTTATGAATAGATTAATTTTACCCTTTTTGATATTATTAGTCGGGTTAAGCTTGGTGCAAAAGGCAAATGCGCAGCAAAACAATCCTTATAGAGACTCCATTGTTCAATTATATGGGGTAGTAATGACTGCCGATAGCTTAAGGGGTATTCCATCTGCTTCGGTAATTGTTGAGGGTAAAGGACGAGGAACCATTACTAGTTATGATGGGGTCTTTTCAATTGCGGTAATGAAAGGTGATCGAATTACTTTTAGTAGCATTGGATTCAAAAACAATAGCATTCAAATTCCACTTAATCTAGAAAGCAACCAATACAGTGTTATTCAACTATTGGTAAGTGATACTGCTTATTTGCCTGCCACTATTCTTAAGCCAAGACCTACCAAAGAACAGTTTGAAAGAGACTTTTTAAATAATCGTTTCCCTGATGATGCTTATGAAATAGCACGTAAAAATACCGATGAAGCCACTCGTAGAATTTTATTAAATAGTTTACCTGCAGATGGAAGAGAAGCAGTTAATTTTCAGCTAAGACAACAAAGCAATAAATATTATTATGCTGGTCAGGTACCGCCAATGAATATTATGAACCCTGCAGCCTGGGCAGACTTTATTACTGCTTGGAAACGCGGTGATTTCAAGCGAAAAAAATAAATGATTATGTCAATTTTCAACGTAACAGTAATTGGTGCAGGCACCATGGGCAATGGCATTGCACAGGTTTTTGCACAAAAAGGATTTAAAGTAGTATTAGTAGATGTGCAACAAGCACAATTAGAAAAAGCACTGGCTACCATAGAAAAAAACCTAGACAGAATGGTTACAAAAGGAACTATTGCTGGGGAAGAAAAGGTTGAAACCATTGCCAATATTAGCACCAACACTTCTATAAGTGTAGGGGTTGCAGCTGCTGATTTAGTGGTAGAAGCAGCTACTGAAAATGTTGAATTGAAATTAAAAATATTTGGGGAGATAGATGCGGCTGCTCCTGCAAATGCCATATTAGCCAGCAATACTTCTTCCATTTCAATTACTAAAATTGCGGCCGCAACCAACCGCCCTAACAAAGTAATTGGAATGCATTTTATGAACCCTGTTCCCATAATGAAATTGGTTGAAATCATTAACGGCTACGCAACCGAAGCTGAGGTTTCTAATACCATTGTTGAATTGAGTAAACAACTAGGTAAAACTCCCTCTGTAGTGAATGATTATCCGGGCTTTATTGCTAATAAGGTTTTGATGCCTATGATTAATGAAGCTATCTATTCTTTATACGAAGGAATTGCAGATGTAGCATCCATTGATACCATCATGAAATTAGGCATGGCTCATCCAATGGGGCCCTTACAATTAGCAGACTTTATTGGATTAGACGTTTGCTTGAGCATTATGAATGTTTTATATAATGGCTATGGTAATCCTAAATATGCTCCCTGTCCTTTATTGGTTAATATGGTAACAGCCAAAAAATTAGGTGTAAAATCTGGAGAAGGTTTCTATATCTATACTCCTGGATCAAAAGAGTTAGTGGTTAGTCCAAATTTTAATCAGTAGTTCAAGTTTATAACGAGTTCCCAAATGCAATCAAGTAGATGGCAATGGCAGATAATGCAATGCCTGTCCAATTGATTGCAGAAAGCTTCTCTTTAAAAACAATGGCTGCTACTAATGTGCTGAATAATACAATACCCATATTATTGACTGGTAAACTTGCACTTGTTTCCCAAGGACTGTCTTGTAAGAAATGGACTAGGCACCAAATAGAAAAATAATTAGGAATGCCTATACAAATACCTGCTATCACTTGTTTGATCTTAAATACCAATTGTTTTTTCCAATATTGATAGATTAATACCAGCGTTCCAATGCTTGCAGCAGAAAAAAAGCCTGATATTAAAAATGCATTATTGGTTTCTTTTGTCACATACGTTTGTTGTACATGATTAATTAATGCGTCTAAAAACCCACTTCCAATAAATACCGATAAGGGTAATAGTATTTTTTGCAAAAAAGGAACAGGCATGGTTTTATCCGATTCATTTTTTTGTGGATAGCAAGTAAATATTACCGCAATTAATGCTAAAGAAATACCTACTATTTCCCAACCCACCACTTTTTCATTGTACAAAACAATCGTTAATATAACAGGTATAATTAAAGACAATTTATTGGCTACCGAAGCAACTGCTACACCTAGTTTTTGTGCAGTAATTCCAATCAAATTAAAACTTGTAATAAATAATAATCCCATAATCATTGCCCACCTAAACCAAGGTGTTGCTAAAGCGTCCATTTGAATTGGGAATGCTCCATTTACAAATGATCCTGTTATAACACAAGTGATATAATTGAAAACGATTGCGGGGAATACTGGTATATTTAATTTACCACATACTTTAAAAGAAAGTAATAAATAACTAGTTAAAACAATACTACCTAATAAATATATCATGATTGCATTCG
>JBKBWE010000418.1:0-1604 GCA_046289145.1 Sediminibacterium sp. | reverse complement strand
AGAAGCGCGCTCAAGAGATGTATTAAATTCAAGTGGAAGCTTTGAACGTCTTTACGAAAATGGAGTCGTATGGTCTGATGGCACAAAAGAGGATTTTGATGCCATAATTTGGTGTACGGGTTTTGGATATGCCACATCCTTCTTAAAAGATTTAGTTGCTACAGACGAAAGAGGCATTGTAAAAACGGAAGAAAGTAAAGCAATCGAAATCCCAGGATTATGGCTTGTAGGCTACGGTAGTTGGACGGGCTATGCTTCAGCTACTTTAATCGGAATAAACAGAAATGCAAAACAGACCATTCAGGAAATAATAGAGTTTTTAAGCAACAAATAAAAGTCTTATGAAAATAGTATTATTCAGTGATATTCACGCCAATTTACCGGCATTGGAAGCTTTTTTTAAAGATATTGAAAAAGTAAAACCCGATGCCATCTATTGTTTAGGGGATTTAGTTGGCTATAATATCTGGCCAAACGAAGTAATCAATGAAATCAAAAAAAGAGGCATTCCAACCATTGCAGGAAACTATGATTTCGGCATTGGCAGAACCAGTGATGATTGTGGTTGTGCATACAAAACAGATGATGAAAAAGCCAATGGTGCAGTTTCAATCTCATTTACCAATTCAATTGTTAATAGTGAAGAAAGACAATATTTGCGTTCACTTCCAGCTCATATTAAATTAGAATTCCAACTCAATAATGATAAGCTAAACCTATTGCTTGTACATGGAAGCCCAAGAAAAATTAATGAGTACCTTTTTGAAGACAGGGACGAAAAAAGTATGCTGCGTATAATGGAAAACGCCGATGCTGATATCATGTGTTTCGGTCATACCCATAAGCCATACCATCGCATATTAAATTCAGTAACTGAAGACCAAAATCATTTTCGTCATGCTATAAATATTGGTTCGGTAGGAAAACCTAAAGATGGCGATCCAAGAGGCGGATATGTGCTGCTTACAATAGACGAAAACAGCTCCATAAATAATAAAGAGAGTATTACTGTTGAATTCATTCGCTTTGAATATGATGTGGAAAAAGCGGCAAAAGCAGTTGAAGATAGCCCATTGCCAAATGCATACGCTGAAAGTTTAAGAAAAGGAATTTAAATCATGAGAATTGCTGTAATATCGGATATACATGCCAATCTTCCTGCTTTCGAGGAAACATTAAAAAGCATTGAAAAAAATGAAGTAGATGCAATCTATTGTTTAGGTGATTTAGTGGGATATAATATTTGGCCAAATGCTGTAATTAATGAAATAAGAAAGCGTAAAATTCCAACTATAGCAGGCAACCATGATGTCAAAGCACTTGATATTCATAAAAACAAAATAATTGGTGATAATACTACAATTGCTTATCAAATGATTGCAAAAAGTAATCTTGGTTATCTATCAGATTTACCAGTTCATATAAAATTAGAATTTTCATTGAACAATAAAACCCTTTCAATGTTATTGGTTCATGGAAGTCCGTTTAGTAATACAGAATATTTATTTGAAAATAAAGACGAAAACGAGTTGCTTGATATGTTTCAAAAATCTGAAACAGATATTTTAGTTTGCGGACATACACACATTCCTTATCATAGAATT
>JBKBWE010000417.1:0-1616 GCA_046289145.1 Sediminibacterium sp. | reverse complement strand
TGATGGGTGCAGTAAATAACGCGGAACTAATATATGAATTTGGGAAGGCAGTAGGAGATCAGTGTAAAAGGATGGGTATACAAGTAAATTATGCCCCAGATATAGACATCAATAACAATCCTATGAATCCGGTCATTAACGACCGAAGCTTTGGAGAAGATAAATACAAAGTGGCACTTTATGGAACAGCCTATATGCGTGGTATGCAAGACATGGGCGTCATGGCAACTGGAAAACATTTTCCGGGTCATGGAGATGTAGCGGTGGATAGTCATTATGACTTACCAGTGATTAATAAATCTAGGGCGCAGTTAGATGAGTTAGAACTTTACCCTTTCAGGGCATTAATTGATGCGGGATTAGGCAGCATGATGACAGCCCATTTATATATTCCTGCAATTGACACAACTGCAAATTTAGCAGCCACACTATCTAAAAAAAGTATTACCGATTTATTAAGAAATGAATTAGGATTCAAAGGACTCAGTTTTACCGATGCTTTAGAAATGAAAGGAATAACAAAGTACTTTCCATCGGGCGAAGCTTCTGTAGAAGCTTTGATAGCTGGTAATGATATGCTTTGTTTACCAGAAGACATACCAGGTACTATTGCTAGAATAAGACAAGCCATAGACAATGGAAGGCTTAGTTGGGAATCAATTGATGCGAAAGTTAAAAAAGTATTATTAGCTAAATATCATTTGGGGCTCAACAAACTAAAACCAATTGACACAACTAATTTGGTAAATGATTTAAATGTTCAAACCAATCGAATTAGAACTTTGCTAAGCAAAAACGCAATTACATTATTAAAGAAAGAAAACAGCCAAATATTTCCATTAAAAAAAGGGCAACGGATAGCCTATATTGCCATTGGTTCTCCTGGAGAAAATGCCATCACGTCTCAACTCAAAAAAAATTATAACGCTTCTGTATTTGTATTTGGATCAAGGGCAACTATTGGCAAGCAATTGATGGATGATCAATTAGCCAACAATATCCCAGCAGAAAAAGCGGATAGTAGTTCGGCCAATTCACTGATTAACAAAATAAAAGAAGCAGGCTACGATTTAGTTATTGTAGGTATGCATAACTATAGTAGAAGGCCTGCAAAGAATTTTGGGTTGAGCAATGCCTCCGTTTATTTATTAAACGCTTTACAATCGTTTAACACCCTCACTTTGTATTTTGGAAACCCATATGCAATGGCAAACTCAATCAACCCTGTAAACTTAATGGCTTGCTATGAAGACGATGAAATAACCCAAGAAGCTGCATTTGATATTTTAATCGGTCGTAGTGAGGCAAAGGGAATTTTGCCTGTGACGGTAACTCCTTCCCTCACTTATGGCAGTTCAATTACATATAATAGTTATTTTCCAAAAGTACAAGCATGGGAAGCTGGCTTAGATGCCAATAAACTCAATAAAATAGACTCCATTGCAAATGATGCTGTTGAAAAGGGAGCTGTTCCAGGCTGTGTGGTATTAGTAGCTAGGAAGGGAAAGATTGCCTATCACAAAGCATTTGGTTATACCAATCTAGATAAAAAAGAAGCCATTAATTCATCAATGATTTATGATTTAGCTTCTGTAACAAAAGTATCTGCTACTACG
>JBKBWE010000134.1:0-7360 GCA_046289145.1 Sediminibacterium sp. | reverse complement strand
TTAAAACCGGGAATAAGTTGTTAAATGCGGATAAAATATTTGTATGTAGTGGACAAGATATTGAAACGCTTTTCCCTGAGGTTTTTAGTTCAACGCCTCTAGTAAAGTGTAAGTTGCAAATGATGCGTATGCGTTCTCCTTTGTATAAATCCATTGGCACATCTGTTTGTGGTGGGTTGTCTTTATTGCATTATAGTAGTTTTAAAAATGCTCCTTCTTTGCCAAAACTGCATAATAAAGTTTTGAGTGAAATGCCTGAATATATTAAACATGGAATACACGTTATGGTATCTCAACATGAATTGGGAGAGTTAACAGTAGGTGATTCTCATGAATATGGATATTCATTTGATCCATTTGATCAACATTATATTAACGATTTAATTGTTCGTTATTTGAATAGCTTTATGAACGCTAGTGATTGGATTGTTGATGCAACATGGAATGGAGTATATCCTAAAATGACTGATGGTTCATCATGGTTTTTTAGTGAACCATCCGATGAAGTTTACTTGATAAATGGTTTAGGTGGGGCAGGCATGACGTTAAGTTTTGGTGTTGCTGAAAAATTGGTGTTGCAAGTAGTTTGAAATAACAAAACATAGAGTTAACATTAACAATACATTCAGTTAACATTGCAATAATAGGTTTGCTGCTCAAACAGGAAACTTTTTATGAGAGCAAAAAATTATTTCTTTAAAGCAGTTTTATACAGCTTGACATTATTGCTTTTTCAAATTTCTGCACAAGCGCAGAATAGTATTAAAGGAAGAGTAGTGGATGCAACAACGGGTAATGCAGTTGTTGGTGCAACTATTACAAGTGTTAAAAATAAAGTGAACAGTGTAACAGATGCGCTGGGAAACTTTTCTTTAGTAGCAAATATTGGTGATCAAATCTTAGTAAGTTCTGTTGGATTTGCCAATAAGTATGTAATTGTTTCAGAAACATTTTTACAAATTCAATTGTCTAATTCTATTGAAGAACTAGACGAAGTAGTAGTTACTGCGCTAGGAATTAAAAGAGAGAAGAAAAAATTAGGATATGCTTCTCAAGAGTTAAAGGGCGAAAGTTTGACTGTAGCTCGTGAAACGAATGTGGTTAGTCAATTAGCTGGAAAAATTGCAGGTGTTACAGTTGTTGGTGGTAATTCTGGAATTGGGGGTTCTGCAAGAGTAACTATTCGAGGTGAACGTTCGGTTGATTTAAATAAAAATCAACCCCTATATGTAATTGATGGGGTGCCAATTAGTAACTCAATAGTTGGTGCTAGTGGAAGAGGTAATATGGAAGTTGACTTTGGTAATGGTGCTGGATTTATTAATCCAGATGATGTAGAAAGCATCAATGTTTTAAAAGGACCAGCCGCTTCTGCTTTATATGGTTCAAGAGCAGCAAATGGGGTGATTGTTATTAAAACAAAGTCGGGTAAAAGTAGTAAAGGAATTGGTGTAGAAGTAAACTCTAATTTAACTTTTGAAAACGCTTTAAAATTACCTGAATTCCAAAATGTATATGGACAAGGTAATGGTAATGGAGGTGCATTTGCATTTGTAAATGGAGGAGGTGCTGGCTTAACTGATGGTACCGATGAAGGTTGGGGGCCAGCATTTAAAGGTCAGTTGTATCCACAATTTAATTCACCAAGAACATTAAATGGACAAGTAATTCCATTTTTAGGTGGTGACTTAAATGCGCCTGCTGGGAGTGTAATTACTCCAACACCATGGTTGCCCGATGTAGATGGTGTCGCTAATTTTTTTGAAACTGGAAGAACAATTACCAACAATGTTGCAATAGTAGGAAGCAATAAAGACGGTGATTTTAGACTGTCTTATACAAACCTTGATCAAACAGGCATTGTTCCAAATACAGATCTAAAAAGGAATACTGTTTCATTTAGTGGTGGTTATAATTTAACGGATAAATTTTCTGCGCGTGCTTTTGTTTCATATATTAAAAGTAATAGTGGGAATAGACCATCCATCAGTTATGGTACCGAGAGCATCATGTATTTATTTACCAGTTGGTTCCCAAGATCGGTGAAGTTGTCAGACATGAAAAGATTATGGCAACCAGGATTAGAAGGTATAAAACAATTTGGCTGGAACTATAATTATCATGATAATCCATATTTAACCATGTATGAAAATACCAATGGGCAGCAAGTAGATCGTATACTTGGTAATATAACATTGAAATATGATTTAGCGAGTTGGTTAAGTTTACAATTAAGAGCAGCCACCGACTATGCTTCAGAAGTAAGAGCGTATAAAAGAGGGTTTAGTACTCAGCGTTTCCCTTTTGGACAATACCGTGAAGCTCGAGTTATAACTGAAGAGAGAAATACTGATTTCTTATTGTCTGCAAATAAAAAAATCAATACAGATTTTACTGTTTCAGGTTCTTTCGGGGGTAACCAAACTAGACAAAAGTCTGACTTTAACGAAGTGAATGCAGGTCAATTGAATATACCTGGCATCTATAAATTGACCAATAATAGAGTTCCTGTTGATGTGGCTCAAACAGTTACTGAAAAACGTGTAAATAGTCTATATGGTGCAGCACAAGTATCTTACAAAAATTATTTATTTCTAGAGTTAACAGGAAGAAATGATTGGAGTAGTGCGCTTACTTTGCCTGCAGAATTAAAGGCGTTAGGTTCAGAGAAAAATTCATTTTTTTATAGTTCAGCTGCATTAAGTGCTGTAGTGAGTGATATGGTGAAATTGCCTTCAATAATTAGTTTTGCTAAAGTTAGAGGTAGTGTAGCCCAGGTTGGTAATGATACAGATCCTTTTACTTTTACCCAGGCTTATAATCCTAGCACTGCTTTTGGTACTGCTCAAATTTATGGTGAAACAGATCGTTTAGCCAACCTTTCATTAAAACCGGAAATTAGTACGGCATTTGAAATTGGAACAGAAATTAAGTTATTGAATAATAGAATTGGTTTAGATCTTACTTTTTATCAGAGTAATACAAAGAACCAAATCATTAATATACCCTTATCACAAACTTCAGGATATAGTAGTCGTTCTATTAATGCAGGTTTAATTAGAAACTATGGTTTCGAAGCAATGTTAAATTTAGTACCAGTAGTTGGAAAGAAGAACGGTTTACGTTGGACGGTAGATTTGAATTTCTCTACCAATAGAAGTAAAGTAGTTGAATTATCTGACGGGTTATCCAATTTAGTGATGGCCAGCAGAAGTGTAAGTATAGAAGCCAGAGTAGGCGAGAGAATGGGCGATATGTATGGTATTGGTTTTGCCAGAGTTCAAAATACCAACCCCAACGGAGCTTACTATGATGGTACTGGAAAATTTGTTGGGCAAATGGTATTTAGTAATGGAAGGCCTGTAAGAACAACCGATAGAATTAAGTTGGGTAATTATAACCCAGATTGGTTGGCGGGTATCAATAATACCTTTACCTACAAAAATTTCAAATTAGGTTTCTTATTCGACATTCGAATGGGTGGGGAAGTGTATTCTCACACACAAACTGTAGGTCGTGAAGGCGGAATTATCATAGAAACTTTAGAAGGTCGTGCAGATGGATATGATTTAACCAAACCAGGGAATGGCGTAATAGGCAATGGCGTAATGGTGGTTAACGGTCAATTTGTAGCAAATGATGTAAAGAGAACAGCTAGAGAATGGCATACCGCATGGACTGCAGGTCGTGCTATTGCGGAAGGTGTTATGTATGATGCCTCTTTTGTAAAATTAAGAGAATTACAAATTGGATTTAATTTCCCAAACCAAGTATTAAAGAATACACCATTTAAAGCAGCAACCTTAAGTTTTGTTGGAAGAAATTTAGCCCTTTGGTCAAATGTTCCGCATGTTGATCCAGAAGTAATGTCTTACACTGGAGGTACTGCTTTACCGGGAATTGAATACATGTCTATTCCTTCATCTAGAAGCTATGGGGTAAACCTTAGTTTGAAATTCTAAAAAAATAAAAAGACAACAATGAAAAAAATATATTTAGTCTTTACTGCATTTTCTCTGTTCTTATTAAATGCATGTACAAAAGATTTTACTGAAGTAAATACCAATCCAAATATTCCAACCAATGTAACGCCTAATTTACTTTTATCTGGGGTTATTAAAAGTGCCGTTAATGAACAAGTAGGACAAGCTTGGGGTACTGGAAATCTATTAGTTCAGTACACGGCAAAAATTCAGTTTGTGAATGAAGACCGTTATTTATGGGGTGAGAAGAATGGCATTTGGTCTAATGTGTATGGTAATATGAGGAATGTTCAAAACATCATAGACTTATCTAGTTCAAGCTCTCCAGTTCAACAAAACTATTTAGGAGTAGCACTAATTTTAAAAAGCTGGTTGTTTTCAATGGCTACTGATGCGTATGGAGATATTCCATATTCTGAAGCTGTTAAAGCAAAAACAAATGGGATTTATTTGCCTAAATATGATACACAGGAAGAAATATATACAGGTTTATTGGCAGATTTAAAAAAGGCAAATGATATTTTAGGTACCAGTAATGAAGCTGTTTCTGGTGATATTTTATTTAACGGATCTATCATTAAGTGGAAAAAGTTGGCCAATTCTTTAAGACTAAGATTGTTGATGCGTTTGTCTAAAAAGAAGTCAGTAAATGCAGATATGCAAGCAATTATTGCCAATAGCACTTTGAATCCTTTGATGACATCAAATGACGATAACGCTGAATTAAAATATTTAGCAGATGTTCCAGCAAATCAGTGGCCTTTATACAGTTCAAGGGTTGGGTCAATTGATGAAATTAGGGTTAGTAAAACCTTAAGTGATCGATTGTCTGCAATAAACGATCCAAGATTAGCAGTATTTGGTAGACCTTCTCAAAATTCTGTTGCTGCTGGTGCTCCTAAAATTGAAGGAATCCCCAATGGCTTAGGAGATGTGGCAGCTTTAAACTATAATGGAGGACCTCAAGGTGTTTCAAGAATTGGATACAGTTATGCTTGTCTAGTTTGTAACGACAATGGTCAAACTCCTCCATTGCCAAATGTTGCTAGAGGTATCATTATGAACTATGCAGAATTGCAGTTTATTTTAGCCGAAGCAGCAGAAAAAGGGATGATTAGTTCTTCAACAACTGCTGAAGCATACTATACCAGTGGTATACAAGCTAATTTTGCTTATTATGCGGCAATGGTGCCAGCAGCATATGGAATTACAGTAACACCTACAGCTGCTTATTACTCACAACCTGCTGTTGCCTATACCGGGACAAGTTCAGAAAAATTGGGCAAAATTGCATTGCAAAAATGGGTGTCATTATTTTTCACTGGATTGGAAGGATGGTTTGATTGGAGAAGAACAGGATTGCCTGTTATCGTACCAGGTCAAGACAACTTGAACAATAATAAAGTGCCAGTAAGATTTATCTATCCATTGGCTGAGCAAGCACTTAATGCTGCCAACAGAGCGGCGGCTGTTACAAGACAGGGTGCAGATGATATTAATACTTTAGTATGGATAGCCAAATAGTTTTTTCTCAGTTTTAGTTTTAGTTCAATGAGGTGGATGCAACAGCATTCACCTCATTTATTATTTTATCCTTTAACTTTATCCTATGCGTTATTGTTTTCTTTTTTTGATTTTGGGAAGTACTTTTTACACATCAAAAGCACAAGAGCCCAAATTAATACCCATATTAGAAGTTCCTGGAAAATTTGAATATGCACGTGTGCAGGAAAAAGGAGTATCTGTTTTACCTAGTGGAAGATATATAAGTCCTGCAGGGGAAATGATTCGTATTACCCATGATCCTTTTGGAATGCGAATTTCACCTGATGGTAAAAAAGCAGTCACTTTACATAATGGCATTTTTACCATCATTGATATCGAAACCATGCGCCCAACTAGGGTCCCTTCTTATGATGGAAAGATTGCTTCCCCTTTTTCCAAGGGGTCATTTTTAGGGGTAGATTTCGGGAAGACTTCTAATATTGTTTATTTGAGTGGGGGAGACAATGGAGCGGTATTGGTCTATGATATTAATAGCTTGAAACGCTTAGATTCTATCTCACTAAATGGTAAAGTGGGAACTGAATTATTTGATGATAGTTTCACTTCAGATTTATTATTTAATGAAGAAAAAAACGAATTATTGGTTTTAGATAGAGCCAATTATAGACTTGTAAGAATTAATCTTACTAACAAACAAATTGAAGCTTCTATTCCATGCGGTAGATTACCTTTTGGCTTATCAGTTAGTTCAGATAAGCGTTATGCTTTTGTTGCTAATGTGGGAATGTATGCATATCCTTTAATAGAAGGTATGACGGAAAAAAATTATGATTCTTTGGTTATTCCGCATCATCCTTACGGAGATAATACAAAAGAATCTATTAATGGAACCATCATTGATGGGAAAAAAATACCGGGTGTTGGCAGTCCATTGTCACCTGAAGCTATGAGTGTTTTTGTGATTGATTTAAACACCAATAAAGTGTTGCGTAAATTAAAAACTGGGCATCAAATTGGAGAACTAATTGAAGATATAGAAGTAGTAGGTGGGGCTAGTCCTAATTCTATTGCTGTAGGAAAAAAGTATGCTTATATAACCAATGCTACCAACGATAATATAAGTGTTATTGATTATTCAACACAAAAAATTGTGCGTCATATTCCTATTAAAGTAAGTGCCACCATAGATCAATTCAGGGGCTTATTGCCTTTTGGTATAACACTTAGTAAGGATGAGAAAAAATTATTTGTTGCTTTATTAGGCTTTAATGCTGTAGCTGTGATTGATGTGGAGACCAATAAAACCATTGGGTTAATTCCAACAGGATGGGGGCCATCTAGAGTAATGTTGGGCAAAGATGAGCAAGAACTATATATTATAACGGCAAGGGGGTTGGGTGCCGGACCTAATGGTGGAGCAGGATTTAAGAAACCAATTCAGGGAACATTTATCAGTGACTTGCAATTAGGGTCATTTCATAAAGTTGCAATGCCCGATTCTGCTCAATTAGCAAAGTATACGGCCACTGCATTATCAAATACTTTTTTTAGGTCAACAGTTGCTTTGAATCAAAATCCATTGCCCCCATTGCCAGGTATTTATGAAAGTCCGATTAAGCATATTGTTTACATCACCAAAGAAAATAGGACCTATGATGAAGTTTTTGGACAAATTAAAGAAGCCAAGGGAGATAGTACTTTAGCCAGATTTGGCGTCAATAATGCCTATACTTTATTGGCTAACCAAAGAGAAAGATTCAAAGGATTAAAAGTGACGCCCAATCACCATAAAATTGCCCGTCAATTTTCTTTTAGTGATAACTTTTATTGTGATAGTGATGCAAGTATTCATGGACACCATTGGATGATGG
>JBKBWE010000133.1:0-7391 GCA_046289145.1 Sediminibacterium sp. | reverse complement strand
GATTTTTAAGGAACTAATTACACAATCTCTTGAGATTTTTTAACACGCTTTCTAATAAAGAAGAATCCAAGTACTAGTAAGATGGCAAGACCACCCAACATAAAGTATTTGTATTTATTCCAAAGCATCGCCATATTATTTTTATCTCCTCTATAAGTAACCAACCCAGCATTATCAGGAAGCTTGAAGAAGAAATTACTCTTACCCTTACTATTAGCAATACATACGTTACTTTCAATAGCAGAGTATTGAGAACCAAAACTCTTAATAACGCCTTCAAATGCATCACTAATACTAGAATCTCCCAACGCACTTACTAATAAGAAAGTAGAGCTACCCTGTCGGAAAATTTGGGCAATACCCGAGTTAGAAAAGTCATTAATGGAATAGGATGTTTCTCCACTAATATCTTTATACAACTGGAAATCTCTATTGAACTGAACAGGTAAGTTTTTCTCAAAATTCTTAATCAATGGATCGTTTCTGTGTAAGAGCGCAATCGCATTCATATTAGCCATATCATTTAAATTGGCTTTATCAGAAGACACCAATTCAGGAATGAATAAATAGTTAGCAGCTAGAGTTGCGGTATTTAATTGATAAATCAATTCACCCAAAGATGGCGCCAAGTAAGGCATTAGTGTTGGGGTGATAATACAACGCAGCGCTTTCTTTCTAAATTCTCCAGGATAGTTAAAGAAGTTATAGAACTCGTTCACTTTTTCACCAGAAAAAACTAGGTTAGATGTTTTGGTATCAATAAAACCAAAGAAGTTAGAGAATCCTTCTTTACAAATACCACCTGCACCATGGAAACGCATTTCAACCACTAAAGAGTTGTTTTTAGTTAATAAGTAAGGCTTTAATTCAATGTCGCCATTAAAGCTGGTCTTATTGTGCAAGTCGGTACTAAATACTAAGTTGTCGTTTAAATATACGTTTAAGAAACCACGGTCGCCTTCTTTTAATAAAGACAACATTGCTTCTAAGTGAAAAGTCAATTTTTTAGGAATGGCGTTATAATCGGCCAAAGAGAAAGCGTAGTTGGTTTTAAGAGCCCCAATACCTTCCATTAATTTTGGTGTACCGCCTAATTCTTCTAAAGAGAATACTACAGGCAACTGATTCTTGTCAAAATAAGAAGGAGGACCTGCATCAACAATCATGGTATAAGTAAAGCTACCATTGATGATTTTATAGTTAGTAAGTGTATAAATGGCTTTTCGATATCCTTCCTGGTCTTTACCCGTAATTACAAAAACAAAATCCCCATTATCCAATATCACATTCTTTATTAAACCTTGACCGTTTTTGAATTCAGGTAATTGAGCTTGAATATATGGAGGAAGCTTGCTATATAAGCCGGTTAAAACAGTAATACCAACAGAAGAATCGGTATTTCTATAGTTGGAAGTTTCAATTTCTTCTAACCCACCTTTTTGTTTTAATAATGCAAATACAATGGCACCACTGGTAAGATCATCTAAGTCTGCATTAACTGGAGTAGAAACGGAATTAAATTCTGAAATGGTTTCTTTTAAACTATGATAATAAGTAGTACGATCTTGCTTAACAACTTCTAAATAAGAAGAGTTTCTTACAGTAACCCAAATAGCTGGATTGTCTACGTCTTTACAATACTCATCAGACATAGCCATTTTAGCATCAATTCTCATCTTAATAAAACGACCGTCTTCCTGAACATATCTTTTATTCAAAGGAATTACAATAGTCATTACAGAGTCAATGGCATCTGCCACTAAACGAGTGGTATAAACAGGTTCGTCTTTTAACGAAACAGTTATTGTAGACATGTCTTCTCTTAGAACCTGAGATGGCTTTACCTGAAGAATCAAATTCGTGCGATCCACATCATCCCTTGGTTGCACTTTAAGGAAGTAAGAAATAGCACCATTAATTCCCATAATGGATTCATTTCTATATCCCATTGCTTCCAGAGAGCGGGTTTTGAAATCCTGGGCAATAATACTACCTGCTATTAGCAGGAACAGTACGAGCAGGGAAGATTTTGTTTTCATGATTTCGGGTATTTAAACTAAGCCAGTTTGAATTTGAGTTTAAAATAATTTCCAACAGTTACATTGCTTTCGTATGTAAGCGAGCCGCCCATATCTTCGGTTAGCTGCTTAGCAATGGAAAATCCCATACCCGATTGGTTGGTGGCCAAATCAGATTGATTGGGATTGGTTAAACGACTAAAATATTCATCCAATTTTTCCATACCGATTGGGTTGGCTGTTTTATTGATGATTTCAATAATACAGGCCCCATCAAGGTCGTTGGCATGAATACTCACCGAAGAACCCTTTTGGATAAACCTAATAACGTTAGAAAGTAGCTTGAATAATATATGACGTAAAAATATTTTATCAATATTGACCATTACTTCCGAAGGAGATAGGTGAACTTGAAGGTTCACTTGCTTAATACTGGCTGCATCTACAAGGGTAATTGCCGCTTTTTCTACTTCAGGAATAATATCGAATTGTTCCATATGGTAAGTGATCTTACCCGTATCTGCTTCAGCAGATTCTGCCAATTTTTGACTGAGGTAATGTAGTTTTTCATTACCCATGGTGATATAACTCAGGATTTCTTTTTGATCACTGGTTAAATTGCTGCTTTTTCTATTGATTAAATCAATAGAAATTTGATTCGACCCAATAAAGTTTTTTAGGTCGTGAATCATAATATTCAAGGTATTCTGGCGATAATCACTTAACTCTTTTAAACGACGATTCTTTTCATCAATAATATGGTGCTGGTCGTTAATTTTTTCGTTCTGCTCTAGTAATCGGCGGTTAGACTCTTCAATAATCAGGTTTTTTTCCGTTTCTCTTTTTACAATTTGATACCTATTAAAGGCAATCATAATAGAAAAAGCCGAAACCAGAAAATACACCCCACCCCCATTAGAAATTAAACTACTGTAGCCACCCGTTTGGTTATTGAGCGAGTACATGAATAAAATAATGGTAAAAGAAATGGCTGCATGCAGTTGCGCAAAAATGGGCCTCCAGAATAGAATGGTATTCAACAAGAGCATCATGATAGATGCCAATAAATAATAAGGCATGGCCAATGAAACAGGAACAATACCGCAAATCATAGAGACCAATGCAATATTTACCCCAACCACTAAGTTTAATATCAGTTCATGGCCCCATCTTTTTTTGGTGCCAAAAATGTAAAAGAAATAAGAAATGCTAAAGAAAATTAAGCGAATGATCAAAAGGAATACCCAATCTTCCTTCATAAACAACACATCGAGTAACCAAAACAAGGGAAGTGAGAACATCAGGGTCCACACGGCTACATTAGAATAGTAAGCCCCCCGCTTAACTAATTCGTTAGAAAGCTTGGAGCGGTCTATATTTACATAAGGAATCCGATGGTAATCGATCATGGGTACTTATCTACAAACTGGTAAAATATTATTCAAACTAATTTTAAAACGTGTTACGAAGAACTTTAGTACTCACCATTTACCTTTTCCTTTTTGGGGTTGGATTAAAACCCGCTCAAACTCAAACTACTGAAGCACTTCGCAAGATCTCCCAATCACTAGGTCAAGGGGTAAATATTTCTTTATTAGAGCAGCATTGGCAAAGCCAGGAGCAACTTTTAAAGACCAATATTCGCCCAATGTTAGAATCAATTGCTGAAGCTGGATTCGAAACCGTAAGGTTACCAGTGGCATTTGATTACTTCATGAGGGAAGGATCTGTTCAATTAAACGAACAGATTCTTCAAAAATTGCATGAAACCTATATGAACTGCAGAAGATTGAACCTCAAAATGGTAATTGTGTACCATTATGGTAAGTTAAATAACCAAAATAAGGACACTGAACCTGAAAGAATCATCAAAATTTGGAAACAGGTCATTAATTATATGCGTGAGTTTTCTAATGAGAAGCTGTTTTTAGAATTATACAATGAGCCCACCACCGATATGGATATATGGAAATCTACCGCTACTACATTGGTGAGAGAATTAAGGAAAGAAGACCCAGATAGAATATTCATTATTGGAGGAGCCAATTACAATGGGATTAATGAATTGCTTACAATGGGGAAACTGTCATCGGATGATGGTAAAATACTCTACACGTTTCATTTTTATGAACCCTATGTATTTACCCATCAAGGGGCCGAATGGACCAAGGAGAAAACCTATATGACCGGCCTTCCTTATCCATTTAAGAAAAGAAAAATGCCTGAATTATTAGGCGCAGCACCCGACTCAGAAGTAATTAAAGAATTTGAACGATTCCCAAGGGAATCCAATTTCGACTATTTATTTATGAGAATTAAAAAAATTAAAACGGAGGCCGACAAGCAAAATTTACCACTTATCTGCACAGAAACGGGGGTTATCAATTTAGCATCAGCCAAAGCAAAATCTGCCTATCTTAGAGATATCACAAGTATCATGAAACGTTTTGATATACCTGTAATGCTTTGGGACTACAACGATAAGTTTGGTATATCAAAAGGAGACAAAGTGATGAAGCAACTAAAAAACTGGTTAAAGGATTAAATCAATTATATGGAAACAGTATTGCAAATAGACGGAGTAAGCAAAGCCTATGGCAAAGTGAAAGCCCTACAGCAGGTTTCATTAACCATACCCAAGGGAAGTGTATTTGGAATACTGGGGCCGAATGGAAGCGGCAAAACCACCATGATGAGTATTGTATTAGATGTGTTGAGTGCAGATGCCGGCACTTATAGCTGGTTTAATCAACCCCCAACTGCGGCAGCAAGAAAAAGGATAGGTTCATTATTAGAGACGCCAAATTTTTATCATTATTTATCTGCAGTAGATAATTTAAAAATCACTTCTGCCATTAGTGGAAGAGGTACCGATCAAGACATTAATGAAGTATTAGAAATTGTAAAACTAACCGAGCGCAAGAAAAGTAAGTTCAGCACGTATAGTTTGGGAATGAAGCAAAGGTTGGCCATAGCAGCAGCATTATTGGGGAATCCAGAAGTATTGTTATTAGATGAGCCAACGAATGGATTAGATCCTGTTGGAATTTTAGAAATAAGAGAATTAATCAGAAGACTTGCAGACAGAGGCATCACCATTATTATTGCGAGCCATTTATTGGATGAGGTAGAAAAAATTTGCACGCATGTAGCCATACTTAAAAGAGGCAATTTATTAACGAGTGGACCTGTAGATGAAGTGCTAAGCAATGAAGACATTGTAGAAGTAGCTGCAACCAATATGCAAGCATTAAGAGATTGTGTAGCACAAATGCAAAATGTACTATCTATAAAAGAAGACAATCAAAGAATGCAAATTCATTTTCCTTCAGGCACTGCTAATTTAGAAGAAGTGAATCAATTCTGTTTTAACAAAGGGATTACATTGAATTTATTACTCAATAAAAAACAGCGTTTAGAATCAAAATTCTTTGAATTAACCAACGACTAAATCAACTTATATGGGCTCGCTTATAAAAATAGAATGGTTAAAAATTAAAAAGTATCCCGCATTTTGGTGGATGCTGGCAATTGTGATGCTGACTTATCCAAGCATCAACTATATGTTTTATAATATATACAACCAGTTTACGCAAGGGAAAGAAATGACCAACAATATTGCTAAAATGTTATTGGGCAATCCATTTGCTTTTCCTGAAACTTTTCATACGGTTGCATATTTTTCCTCCTTCTTTGTATTATTACCTTCTATATTGGTAATCATGCTAATCACCAATGAATACAATTACCGTACCCATAAGCAGAATATTATTGATGGATGGAGCAGAAAAGAATTCATGGCAAGCAAGTTAATTGATGTTGCCATCATTTCATTTGTTGTAATGGCCGTATATATGTTGGTGGCATTGGCTTTTGGCATATATGCAGATCCTGAAAATATGGGACGTATTGCAGAGCAATTGCATTATATACCCATGTTTTATTTACAAACATTTGCACAATTGTCTGTTGCATTCTTGTTGGGTTATATAGTTAAAAAAGCCTTCATAGCACTCGGACTATTCTTATTTTACTATTTAGTGGTAGAGAATATTTTAGTGGCCTACTTGAAATACAAAAAAGTACCCATTACTAGATTCTTACCAATAGAAGTGTCTGATAATATATTAGTAGCTCCTGCATTCTCCGGTAATTTTGGAAAAGACGCAAAAGAAGGCTACGAATTAGCCCTTACATTAGTAGGAGAACAAGTAGTATTAACTTGCGTTTATACTTTAATTATATGGTTGGTTTGTTTTAAAGTACATAGCAAGAGAGATTTAGCTTAACATAGCAAGTGCTGTAAAATTTTACTTTACTTGGTGGTTTTCGTAAGTTGAGTGAGCGCATCATTAATGCTAGGGTACAGAAATTGAAATCCAGCCGCTTCTATTTTATTACTACTTACTGTAGCACTCTTGAGCACTTCAATACTCATTTCGCCCAAAACAATTTTTAGAACAAAAGCAGGTACATAAAAAGGAATATAAAAAGACCCACAGATTTTTTTAGCCAATTCAATCGTGAGCGTTTTATTGCTAACCGGAGTTGGAGCAACAGCATTATAAACACCATTCATTTGCTCATTCTCTATTGCATAAATGTATTGATTGCATAAATCATCTACATGAATCCAGCTGATCATTTGATTGCCAGAACCCAGTATAGCAGCTGTTTTAAATAGCAAAGGTTTTTTAAACTCTACCAATGCACCACCTTCATTACTTAATACAATACCCGTTCTTAAAATAACCAGTCTTTTTCCAAAAGCTTTAACAGGGGCAATGCTATCTTCCCATGCTTTGCAAGTATTCCCTAAAAAATCGGGATAGGGATTCGCTTCCTCAGTAAAGCCAATTTTACTCGAGCCCGCAGTTATTTCTCCGCTGTCTACATTGTCTCCGCCGTCATGCTTATCAGGACCGTACCAGCCAATAGCGGAGGCACTGATCACCCCCTTCACTTTATTAGGAATAGAAGACAAAGCTTTTACAATTAATCCACAGCTATTGATTCTGCTATCCGCAATTTCTTTTTTACGCGCATTTGACCAACGTTTATCGGCAACACCTGCACCCGCTAAATGAATAATGTAATCTGCTTGTTGAATGGCTGATTCGTCAATGGTTTGTGCATCAATATTCCATTTTGCGTATGACAGGTTACCGTTATTAGCGTTGCCATTATTTGCACCGGCTTTCAATGGCTGTTTTGGTTTGCCTCCCCTACCTACTATGACTACCGAATGGCCCTTTTTTAGCAACATATCAGTCAAACGCTTTCCCACTGTACCAGTTCCACCCGTAATTATGATCGTTGCCATAGTAATTGCTTTTAATACTAACAAAGGTACAGGCTAAAAGTTTCGTATGC
>JBKBWE010000416.1:0-1627 GCA_046289145.1 Sediminibacterium sp. | reverse complement strand
TTATTGAATTTGTCTAAGGCAAAATTTCCAATGAGTTTAACCAGTTTGGTATTTGTAATTGCACCTAGAATCAATGCAGCAGGTAGAATGGATGACGCTAAAAAAGCGGTACAATTATTTATTGAAAAAGACCCTACGGCAGCCATTTCTCTTGCTAATATTTTACATAGTGACAATACAGACCGCAGAGAAGCTGATAGCAATATAACCATAGAAGCTATGGAAATGTTATCAGCTGATCCTAATAACAAGAATAGAAAATCAACCGTATTGTATAATGAAAATTGGCATAAAGGTGTAGTAGGTATTGTAGCAAGCAGATTAATTGAAACCTTTTATAGACCAACGATTATTTTAACAAAGAGTGGAGACTATGCTGCAGGAAGTGCAAGAAGTGTTTCAGGCTTCAACTTATATGAGGCAATACATGCTTGCCGTAAACATTTACTAGGTTATGGAGGTCATTTTGCTGCAGCAGGAATGACATTGTCTATTGATCAAGTTGAGGCTTTTAGTTTGGCATTTGAAGAAGAAGTAGCCAAAACAATTCTACCAGAGCAATTGGTACCAGAAATAGTAATTAATACTGAGATCAGTTTTAAGGATATCAATATACCACTATACAATATAATTAAGCAAATGGAACCATTTGGACCAGATAATATGCGGCCTGTATTTATAGCTAGAAACGTAAAAGATGCAGGCTTTTCCAAAGTGGTAAAAGACCTGCATCTAAGAGTTGTATTAAAACAAGAAGATATTATTTTATCGGGCATAGGGTTTAATATGGCCGACAAATTTTATTTGTTGCAAAATGGCAAACCAGTAGATATTGTTTTTGCCATAGACGAAAACGAATGGCAAGGGAACACTAGTTTGCAACTAAAAATTATTGACCTACTCCCTGCATCATCTGCACAGAGCGATTAATAAAATTAGTTAGCTCTGCTCCTTTCAATAATCCTTGAGACAATAAAGCTAAATCAGCTAAATTTCTAACCTGCTTGGTTTTGGTGTCTTCATTGCTCTCTTTTAATATATTTTGAAATACTGGATGGTTACCATTTACTGTAAGGGTAACTTCATCTGGCATTTGCGCATAAAAAGCAGTCATACCACCACCAGCAGCACCCATATCTTTCATCCTACGCATGAACTCAGGACGGGTAGCAATAACAGGTGCGGAATCGGTACTTAACCCTTTAACCTCAGTAGTTACATGAAGCTCAGGAATCTGTAAAGTGAAAAGGGTTTTTAATTGTTCTGTTTCATCTTTACTCAAAACAGACTCAGTGCTTTCTTGCTTATCAATTAAATTGTCTACAATGTCAGCATCTACTCTTACAAAGCTGGTATTCTCCCACTTCATTTCCATGGTATTTAAGAAAGCGGCATCTACCAAGGTTTCCATTTTCACCACTTCATAACCTTTCAATTTACATGCTTGAATATATGCATCTTGTTGAACAGGGTTCGTAGTATATAACACAATATGTTTTCCTTCTTTGTTTTTTTGCAAAGATTCAGTAGCAGTTTTGTACTCATCTAAAGTAAAAAACTTACCATCCACATTTTCCATCACCAAAAACTTATTGGCTTTATCAAGGAATTTGTCGTCTGTCATCAT
>JBKBWE010000132.1:0-7413 GCA_046289145.1 Sediminibacterium sp. | reverse complement strand
CATTCCACCTGGTATTGCAGAGATATACAGCGCAACTTCCTTTATCTCGGAAACAGCATCAGCAGGGCAAACCGGAAGACCCACCCATTTCATGCATTCCAAATCAGGAATATCATCGCCCATAAATAGACAACTATTTTGAGCAGTATTGGTTTCATTCAGAATTGATTTGAGTAACCCCAGCTTATCGGTTACTTGCATATGTACTGCATCTACCCCTAATTTATTCAAACGCTCTTTTACTTCAGGTGAATTACCACCAGAAATAACAATAACCTGATACCCTTTTTTAATAGCCAATTGCAATGCATACCCATCTTTAATATTCATTCTTCGGGCCATCAAACCATTCGGCATCACTAATAATGTACCGTCGGTTAAAACCCCATCCACGTCAAAAATGAATGTATTGATATTGTTGAATTGCTCCAGCATAATTATTTTTGGTTGTCTCTCCACTCATATACCCAAGCACTTTGAATCATTTCTAAATGACCTTCTGTGCTCTGTTCTTTGGTACCTTCAAATCGAGGAATGGCTAAAACCCACTCTAATAAATCGGTAAAACGAATACGGTAAATTTTGGCTTCAGTAAAATCATCTCCAAAACGTTCGTATAATTTCATCGCAATGTCTTCGTGGTCGTTCCAATTAATGGGTGGTTCAAAATGACTCATGGTAGTTCTTTAAAAATTTATCAATTCATTATTCTCCCAAAAACTGGGTTTGATCTGGCAAAGTAATACTAACTTCTCCAGAACCTGCTTGTAACACACACTGACAGCCCAATCTAGAGTTGATTCTAGGATTTACTGCTCTATCAATGAAATCTTCTTCCCTATCGCTTAGTTCTTCTAAATGCGCTGCGCCAGTATTCACATATAAATGGCAAGTACTACATGCACAAACAGCCCCACAATTGTGGTGCAATTCAATCCCGTTGTCTAAACAAACTTCTAATAAGCTTTGATCGGGTGCAATATTGGTCAAGACGATGTTTTCTAGTCCTTTCTGTTCAAAATCAATTTTAATCGTATACATAATCACTGTTTGGGTGGCAAAAGTATTTTAAAACTTGTATTAACCGATTTATTACTAAAAAGTTTAGAGATTTTATTTAAATACCTTTGCAATATGAAGATGAAATTGAGTCAGCGGCTCATGCTGAAATACTACAAAGCAAAAATTAGAACCATCGGAATGGTATCTGCGGAAAAAGCAGCTGCCGAGGCTTTTGACTTGTTCAGTACCCCTTTTAAATCGAAGAAAAATCCTAAAATACCCCCGGTTTTTCATCAATCATTGCCTGTTTCTGTGGAAGTAAGGGGAATTACCGTTAGGGGCTTTCAGTGGAAGTCTGAGTTGGCGCAAGCCAGAAAAGTATTGATTGTACATGGCTTCAGCAGCTATTCTTATAAATTTGAGCAATATATTGTGTCCTTAAAAAAAGAGGGCTTTGAAGTATTGGCTTTTGATGCCCCAGGACATGGCATCAGTGATGGTAAAAAAATTAATGCACTTATATATAGAGACACTATTTTAGCCATTGAAGCAAATTTTGGGCCCTTGTATGGCATTATTGCCCACTCAATGGGTGGCTTGGCTGCGGCTTTGGCCATGGAATTGATGACCAATACGAAAGAAAGAAAATTGGTATTGATTGCCCCTGCAACTGAAACAAAAAGAGCTATTGAAAACTTATTTACACAAATCCCGGTTAAACCTGTTGTAAGACTGGCTTTTGACCAATATGTTACCAATTTGGCGGGAAAGCCCATCAGTTATTTTTCTGTTGCCAGAGTGGTCAGAACCTTGGATGCTAGGGTTTTATGGATTCATGATGAAACAGATGCCATCTGTACATTTGAAGACGTAGCACCCTTATTACATGAGACCATCCCCTCCACAGAATTCATTATTACCAAGGGTTTAGGGCATAATCAAGTGTATAAAGAAGCCAGTTCAAGAGATCATATCCTCTCCTTTATTCAATCCCCTTCAGAGGGAGATTTTTTGTGATTTAACGGTTTACCCTAATATTGCAATGCATTTGATCTTAATAATTGAAGTAAAACCGTAGACCGGATTTCGTACATGGCTAAAAATTTATTGATCGTTGAGTCGCCCGCAAAAGCAAAAACCATTGAAAAAATTCTAGGTAAGGATTTTGATGTGAGAAGCTGTTATGGTCATATTAGAGACCTTGAAAAGGACGATATGGGCATTGATGTAAACAATCACTATCTACCTAGGTACAAAGTACCCGACGACAAGGAAAGAGTGGTTAAGGAACTGAAGCAAATGGCCAAAAAAGCAGACGAAGTATGGCTTGCCTCGGATGAGGACCGGGAAGGAGAAAGCATCAGTTGGCATTTAGCAGAAGTGTTGGGCCTAGATCCCAAAGTAACCAAGCGAATTGTTTTCCATGAAATTACTGCACCAGCCATTAAAAAAGCGGTAGACAACCCAAGGCTCATCAATATGAACTTGGTAAATGCCCAACAAGCAAGAAGGGTTTTAGATCGTTTGGTAGGATTTGAGCTGAGCCCGGTCTTATGGCGCAAGATTGGCATGCAAAGAAGCTTGAGCGCAGGAAGGGTTCAAAGTGTTGCAGTTAGATTAATAGTAGAAAGAGAGCGCGAAATCAATCAATTTATTTCGGAAAGTTCCTTTAAAATTGAAGCCATTTTTAGTGCAACAGATATCAATGGTAAACCCGTACAATTTAAAGCAGAGGGACCGGGAAGATTACATACCACAGATGAAGCAGAAGCATTTTTAGCAACATGTAAAAAAGCGGGGTACACAGTAAAAGATATTCAGGTAAAACCTGCTAAAAGAACCCCAGCAGCCCCATTCACTACTTCTACCTTACAACAGGAAGCATCCCGTAAAATGGGGTACAGTGTAAGTAAAACCATGTTGATTGCGCAGAAGTTGTATGAAAGTGGTAAGATTACTTATATGCGTACCGATAGTATTGCTTTGAGTGAAACCGCTTTGGCAGATATCAGCAAAGAAATCAATCATAGCTACGGTGCTAAATATCACCAACCACGCAAATTCAAAAACAAAAATGAAAATGCGCAAGAGGCTCACGAAGCCATTCGTCCTACTTATATGAGTAATCATACCGTAGAAGACGAAGAGTGTAAGCGTTTATACGAATTGATTTGGAAAAGAACCATTGCTTCTCAAATGAGTGACGCTGCATTTGAAAAGACCACTGCAAAAATTGAAATCAGCACCAATAAAGAATTATTAACTGCAAGTGGAGAAGTGATGCAGTTTGATGGTTTTTTAAAAGTGTATATGGAGGGTAAAGACGAGGAAGATGAAGAAAGTACAGAAGGCATGCTCCCTCCCATTAAAGTAAATGAACAATTGAATTTTGTATGCATGAATGCGAGTGAAAAATTCACGAAGCCATCAGCCAGGTATACAGAAGCATCTTTGGTAAAAAAATTAGAAGAGCTAGGCATTGGACGTCCGTCTACCTATGCACCTACTATTTCCACCATTATGAAACGCAACTATGTAGAAAAGCGTGATAAAGAGGGAATAAAAAGGGCAGCAGCCATTTTAAAGCTTACACCCGATAATCAAATTGAAAAAGAAATTATTCAAGAAAATACGGGGGCTGAAAAAAGCAAGTTATTCCCTACCGATTTAGGAATGGTGGTAACAGACTTTTTAAAGCAGCACTTTAATAAAGTAATGGACTTTGGCTTCACTGCTAAAATTGAAGCGGAGTTTGATGAAATTGCTGGAGGCAATTTAAAGTGGAGCAATATGATTGATGGTTTCTATAAACCATTTCACGAAACCATTGAACATACCCTAGAAAATGCAGAACGCGCCAAAGGCGAAAGAGAATTAGGTATTGATCCTGTTTCTGGAAAAAGAGTCATCGCTAGAATGGGTCGTTATGGACCAATGGTTCAAATTGGCGATACCAGTGATGAAAACGACAAAGCCCGATTTGCCAAACTAAAACAATCTCAAAGTATAGAAACCATATCAATGGACGAAGCAATGGAACTATTTTCATTGCCCAAAACATTGGGTGAATACGAAGGCGCTGAACTATCGGTAAATATTGGCCGCTTCGGTCCTTATATTAAGCTGGGAGAGCAATTCATTTCTATTCCTAAAGGAGAAGATTTACACGAAATGGATTTGAATCGTGCCATTGAATTATTGAAAGAAAAGAAAGCTGCTGATGCACCAGTTGCATTTTATGATGAACTGCCTGTTACAAAAGGAAAAGGAAGATTTGGACCATTTATTAAATGGAACGACTTATTCATTAATATTCCAAGGGCCTACAATTTTGATTCATTAAGTCAACAAGACATTAACGAATTGATTGAAAAGAAAATGGAAAAAGAAGCAAATCGTTTTATTAAACAATGGCCAGCAGAAAAAATAGCCATTGAAAATGGAAGATGGGGCCCGTTCATTCGTTTTCAGAAGAAGATGTTGAAATTAGGAAAGCAGGCCGACGGAAATAAGTATACCCCTGAAACCATCGCCAATATTGAGTTAGAAGAAGTTAAACGCTTAATAGAAGAACAGGTTCCAGGAGCATTCACTAAAAAAACAGCGGCTAAAAAAGCAGCACCCAAAAAGGCTGCTACAAAAAAAGCGCCAGCCAAAAAAGCGGCAAAAAAATAATCAAACTTCCAACGAAATAGCATAAAAAAACTCCGATCAAATGATCGGAGTTTTTTATTATTTTTTACAAAGGAAGTTTAATAATTGTAGCATGTAAAGTAGCTGCCAAAGAAAATTAAGCTCGTCCCATTTCTCTTAAGAAACGAACATGCGCTACAACCGCTCTGCGCATAGTAGGATATTCAATGTATTGTAATTGGTATTCCTTACATACCGACTTTACAATTTCACTGATTGCAGGATAATGCACGTGAGAAATTTTCGGAAATAAATGGTGCTCAATTTGAAAATTCAATCCACCTACTAACCAGCTAATCAATTTGTTTTTAGTTGCAAAATTAGCAGTGGTTTTAATTTGGTGAGCAGCAAATTCATCCGGCAATTTATGGGTTTCAATGTCTGCAATAGGAAACTCAGTATGCTCCACAGTATGTGCCAATTGAAATACAATACTTAACACAAATCCAGCAAAAAAAGTCATGATAACAAAACCGATTACCCAATTTACCCAACCAACAATGGCAACAGGTATTACAATAAATACTGCGGCATGGTATACTTTAACAGCCCAGAATTCAACATGATCAGAAAGGCTCATTTTTTTCAAAGGAACATTTCCAATTTTTTGAGTAAAATATTTTTTATAGTCTGTAAAGAAAATCCAGAATACATACAACAACATATACAGTACCCAGAAATACAGATGCTGAAATTTGTGCGCGCCAATTCTTTTTTGTGTTGGTGCCATACGCATTAAAATGCCCACTTCAATATCATCATCAACTCCATCTATATTGGTAAAACTATGGTGAATCATATTGTGTTTCATATTCCACATAAAATGATTCGCTCCTAATAAACTAATTGAGGATGCAGCAATTTTATTTACCCAACGATTGGTACTAAAACTACCATGACTACCATCGTGCATTACGTTAAAACCGATTCCGGCAACCAGCCCTCCTAATAAAATACATTCAGCTACAGCAAAATACCAAACTGGTGTAAAAAATACTAAATGGGTGTAAACAATAACAAAAGCAATAACCATAGTAATGGCTTTTGTAAATAATTTGGGAGTTCCCGTGGCATCAATGCCTCTTTCATCAAAATAGGCTTGTACTCTTTTTTTCAACTCTAAGTGAAGGGATTGCTTTACAGCAGGAAATTTCGGGATAGTAAATGTACTCATTCAAAAAAATTAATAGTGGCAAAGGTAAACCTTAACAATCAGTTATGGTGTTAATATTACTAATTTAAGACAGAAATGACAATTGAACGACTATCTGTTGAAATTATTATGCGTAAAATAAAACATATATCCACAAGAGGGGAATAACTTATGCTTGACTATTCAGTAAAAATTAATTTAGTTTGATAAGAATTTAATCCCAATATGCAGGAGACCAAAGAATTAAATGCCCTGTTCACGCTCATAGACGATCCAGATGAAGTTGTTTATACAACTGTTACAGAAAAACTGGTTGGCTATGGAAAACCGGTTATTCCTAACCTAGAGCATTTATGGGAAACCACCCCTAATGAAGAGATTCAGGAAAGAATTGAGATGATTATTCATCGGTTACATTTTACCGACCTACAAAGCGATTTTACCGAATGGGTAAATAGCCCATGCCCCGATTTATTATTTGGTGCATTATTGGTGGCTAAATTTCAATATCCCGATTTACAAACTAC
Source organism: Sediminibacterium sp. (assembly GCA_046289145.1). Classification (GTDB taxonomy): domain Bacteria; phylum Bacteroidota; class Bacteroidia; order Chitinophagales; family Chitinophagaceae; genus Sediminibacterium. The sequence continues at coordinate 1,038 of JBKBWE010000132.1, read as the reverse complement.
TCCTGTTTTACAAGACATAGAAAAAATCAGAAGAAATGTGTGGTTAGAATTGAATAGTTTTCTTACCCCACTAGAGCAGGCCAATGTATTAAGCAGCATCATTTATAATTACTACCATTTAAAAGGGATTGAACTTAAATATGAAAATCCTGATGACTTTTTTTTGCATAAAGTATTAGAAGCAAAAAAAGGGAATGCAATTGCCAATAGTATTATCTACCAAATCATTTGCGAAAAATTAGAAGTAAACGCAAGAATCATCAATATTCCCAAACAATCAATCATTGCTTTCTTTAATTCAGAATTTGAATTGGATGAATCAAACACGCAATACAGAGATCAAATTCATTTTTTTGTAGATGCAACCAATGGCCAAGCCTATTCACATACCGATATAGAAACCTATCTCAAGAGAATAGGCGCTTCATTAGACCCAGCTTACTTCGTCCCCAAAACTCATCCGCAAATTGTTAAGCATTTAATTGGTGAAGTGGCAAAGTGTTTTTGCAAAGTAGAGCAAGAATACAAACAACAAGAGTTATTGCAACTGGTTGCACTCATTGATGAATTGATTGTATGATTAGCTGGCAAGATTTTGAAAAAATAAATATTAGAACAGGCACCATCCTTGAAGCCAATCCTTTTCCGGAAGCCATTAAACCTGCTTATCAATTAAAAATTGATTTTGGAGAATTGGGTATCAAACAATCTTCTGCTCAAATAACTGTACATTATTCCACTGATGAATTGATTGGAAAACAGATTATTGCAGTAGTAAATTTTCCTCCTAAAAAAATTGCCCATTTCTTCAGTGAATGTTTGGTCTTAGGCGTGTATGATGAAAATAATCAAGTAATCTTACTGCAACCAGACAAGTCAACCAAGAATGGATTTAAAATTGGATAATAAACCATTTAGTTCTGTATATTTATTCACGATATAAGGAACGGTTAAATGGGCGAGCTACATTATACTTATTATGAAAGTCCTATTGGACTCTTACAAATTGGAGGCACCAATCATTATATTGGTGAATTA
>JBKBWE010000415.1:0-1628 GCA_046289145.1 Sediminibacterium sp. | reverse complement strand
CCTCAAAGTTAAACTTTTGCAACATTATTATTTTGCTATATATGTATAACTCTCTATTGTCTTCTTTTTTAACTTCAGCTTGAACGTAAAAACAGTTTAGCAATTTTGTTCCTGCCTTGTTGGAAAGGTCGTCAAAACCCCAATAAGGTTGTGGGTCAAGCTGACCTAATCCAGCTCTTTTTGTTACCTGTTTTAGCCACTCACTATGTTTTTCTGCAACTTTACTGCTATCAAACGAAATTAGAACTTTTCTGTTTTTGCGGTCAATAACAACTTGAAATCCCCTGTCGCTTGGAGCAAGTCCGTGAATGGTTTGCCTGAAACTCATTTCATTACCAGGATATTTTTTTCCTGCTTCTTGGTGTGCCCAACCATATTTTAACAACAAAACTTGCGGAACAAATTTTACGGCTCTCGGTGAAGGCTCAATATGAAATAAAGTCGTCAGTGAAGAAGTATTTAATCTTTGTGTTTTTAACTCCCATTCTGCAGCATTTGGAATTGGTAAATTATTTTCTTCAATTCCCAGCAAATCTTCAAGTGTATTTCCGATACCACCGTGATTTCCGTGCCTTGCGTTGTCAATCCAACCTTGTTGAGCAATTTTTTTAAGCTCTCTTATTAAGCTATCTTTCGTGTATATTTTCATTATTCAGTTTCTTAAAATAAGGTTAAGGGTCTTAATCCTATCAACTCACTTTGTTTTTTATTACGTTCAATTCTCTGCTCCGCCATTTTGCAATAGTCGGGTGATAATTCAATACCGATATAATTTCTTTTGTGTCCCATTGCTACAACTGCCGTTGTTCCACTGCCCATAAATGGGTCTAATATGGTCTGTGCGGTTGTAGAAGAAATAATTCTGTCAATAAGTGCAACTGGAAATGGTGCAGGGTGCTCATTCTTCATCTCCTGCTTAAATTCCCATACATCACCATAGGCATTAGCCTTTGGTGCAAGTTTGAAGTTTGGTTTTGGAATAAGGTAAATTACCTCGTAAGTTGGTAAAAAATAGCCCGGATTAAAATTTATACCCCCTTTACGTTTCCAAATTATTATTTGTCTAACCGGTAAATCTCTAATTATATCTTGTCTATCTTGAAGTAAACCGTCTTGAACTCTCCACTTGTGGTTATAAAAAATTGCTCCATCATCTTTTATTAGTCGGAACATTTCTTTTAAACAGTTGTATTGCCAATCTGCATATTCTTCGTGTGGCATATTGTCGTCATAGTGGCTGTAACCATTTACCAATGCGGCACCTGCCCACTTTCCACCACGCCCGTCTTTCATTCCATTTCCGGTTGAGTTTTTTAGGTTATAAGGTGGAGAAGTAACCACTAAATCAACGCACTTGTCTGGCATTTCTCGCATAACAGTCAAGCAGTCACCGTTAATGATTTTATTTATGTATTTTTCTTCAAAAGTCATTTGTCATTTAGCATTACTGTTCAAAGTTCAAATTTACAATTTTTATTTACTGTCTGTCCGTTTACAGTTTGTTTTTAGCCTTGCCGGTAACTCCCAAATATACGAAACTTTTGTCGTACTTTTTGTATTGTTGCCCTTGACAATACAAAAAGTACGACAATGTCTTATTCGTTTTTTAGGTTGAGATAGTCAAATGG
>JBKBWE010000131.1:0-7418 GCA_046289145.1 Sediminibacterium sp. | reverse complement strand
GGTTTTAGCGCTATTCCAGCCCAACCCATAACCCCTGCTGTAACAATTAGAGGAATTAAATTCGGAATAAGAGAGCTAAATAAAATTCTAACGGATTTAAACAAATAAAGCATACATAGGGTGATTAATAAAAAAGCCCAGAAAATGCTTTCTTTCAATCCATTAATAATAAAACTAGACCCCTCTAAAAAACTAACACTGCTTCCTGTAAAACTCACTTTATATGAAGTGGTATCAAAAATTTGATTGGCTTTGGTTTCAAAATTAGCCAGCAACTCAGGCAGCTTGGCGCTACCAATATCTTTCATATTTACACTTATTCGGGCTTTCTGTTTGTTGCTATCAATAAAATTATTGATCAATCTATTAAATGCACTTGATCCATTCGTAGCCCCGCTGTCTTTTTTTGATTTCAAATAAGGCCCAATAAATGCCAAATCACTTTCATAGGGAATAGCATAGCTCAAAGTATCTCCATCATAAAAAGCCTGCTTAGCAAACTTCAAACCTTCAACAAAAGAAAGTGGTCTTGCAGTTGCTTCAGAAGAATCTAAATAACTGGAGAATTCATCTATTGCAGCAATGGGTTTAACCGAACGCATCAACCCATTTTTCTTTTTAGTGTCTACAATAATTTCTAGCGGCATTACTCCCCCAAAATTTTCTTCAAACCATTTCAAGTCTGTGTAAATTTTATCGGCCTTTGGCAAATCATCTACAATAAAGCCTTCACTTTTAATTCTAAAAATCCCCAGTATGGAAATCAGTGTAACAATAATGGTAACCATATACACCATGCGGGTATGATGAAATGCCCAACGCTCAATCCTAACTAAAATAGAAGCTAAAAAAGCATTGTCTAAATACTTAGTATGTTTTGTTTTTGGAGCAGGTAAAAAACTGAGTACAGGTGGAATAAAAAACAAGGAAATAAAAAATAATAACAAAATATTGATTCCTGCTACTGCCCCAAATTCTTTTAATAGTTGGCTTTTAGTTAGTGCAAATACCGCAAACCCAATGGCAGCAGCAATATTGCAGAATAAAGTTACAATACCCATTCTACCAACCATGGTTACTAGAGCTTCTTCTTTATTCCCCTTCTCTCTATATGCCGTATGATATTTATTTAAAAAATAAATGCAATTGGGAATACCAATCACCACAACCAATGGCGGAATTAATGCAGTAAGCAAAGTGATTTTGTAACCGAATAATACCAGCGTTCCCACACTCCAAATAACACCCATACCAACCACTAGTAAACTCATTACTGTAGCACTAATTGAGCGGAAGAAAATAAATAATGTAATTGCAGAAAGTAATAAAGACCCAATTAAGAACCAATTCATTTCATCTTTTATTCTATCCCCAATAATGGTTCTAATAAAAGGCAACCCACTTAATTGTAATTCCGAATTGGTATTCGATTCAAAAATTTTTGTTTCTTTAACAATATCATTAATGAGTATACTTCTGTATTTACTATTGATGGAATCCTTGCTAACTGTAACACCAAGAAGATATGCTTTTTTATCAGGGCTATGCAATAAGGTTCTATAAAATGGTAAGCTTTCAAAAATCAATTTTGCAGAATCAAGATTAGCTTGGTTAGCATAAGGAGGATTGAATATTTTTTGGGGAACCAATTGTTGGTTACCAGTATCATTTAATAAATTAACAGCATCTGGAACACTTAGCACCTCATTAACACCTGGCACTTTTTTAAGTCGTTGACTCAATGCATATACTTCATTAAAAAAATCTTTCTCGAAAAATTGATCAGACTGCAAGCCTATTACCACTGTATTTCCATCAGTTCCAAATTGCTTTAGGAAATCTTGGTATTCAATAAACTTTGGATTATCGGTAGGCAAGGCTCTGGTAAAATCATAACTGAGTTGAACCTTAGAAGCCTGCCATGCCATGAATGCTGTAGCCAAAAACAAAATAAACAATAAACTTATTCTAAAACGTAAAATCGTTTTCCCTGCCTTATACCACATGAAAAAAGGTTGAATGAGTTGCAAAGAAACAAAAAAACAAGGGAATCCTTGGGTATATTACATTACAAAGTAATAAGACAGCAACTGACATATAGCACCTGCAGCTAAGCCAGTATACACTTCTTTAAGAGAGTGTTCTTTTAAAATTAATCGAGCACTACAAATTACACCAGCTAAGAAAACAGCTACACTTATAGCAATTCCGTCTGTATTCTGATAATGAAATGAAGTGAGGATCAAAGCCGCTGCAAAGCCGCCCGCTCCCATAGCATGCATACTGATCTTGTAACTATTGTTGGCTAATAATCCTGCTACAGAACAAATAAAAATTCCTGTATAAAAAAACTTCAGCACTTCTGGTTGGTCGGGGAAATTACGACTCAAATAATGCATCCACCAATAAAAAAACATGGTAATGATATATGGTACAATCCTTTCTTTTTGGGTACGTAAAAATATTCCTGAACTAAACTTAAGCCGCCATAAAAGAAAAACAGCAAAAGCCGGGAAAAATGCAGTCATCCAAAAGACCCCAAACAAGCGAAGTTTCAATTGCCAATCGGTTATTCCTGCAAACTCAAAAGAGTAATATTGCATTAAGTATAAAAAAAAGTAAGTAGGAATAAAAAGTGGGTGAAAAAGATAAGAAAGCAATTTTGCAAATCCCCTAATAGGCAATGGCCAACGAACTTGTTCAGTCAAATCTTTTGGCGGCATTTGCTGGTTAGTATATGGAGTATTTACAGGCTCTGTTGTCATTTAAAAAATTAAAGTTCTTTACGTAATCTAGCTACAGGTACATTTAACTGTTCTCTGTATTTAGCAACCGTTCTGCGAGCAATATTATATCCTTTTTCTTGTAGCATATCTGTTAAAACTTCATCACTGAGTGGCTTATGCTTGTCTTCGGATTCAATCATATCGCTCAATATCTTTTTTACTTCACGAGTACTAACTTCTTCCCCACTTTCCGTACTTAATGATTCACTAAAGAAAAATTTTAGTCTATACGTGCCAAATTCTGTCTGCACAAATTTGCTATTGGCCACCCTGCTTACAGTAGAGATATCTAGCCCTGTCAATTCAGCAATATCTTTTAAAATCATAGGTCGCATGGTTGTTTCGTCACCTGTAAGAAAAAATTCTTGCTGGTGTTTCATAATGGCTCCCATGGTTCCTATCAATGTATCTTGGCGCTGTTTAATCATATCAATAAACCAACGTGCAGAATCAATTTTTTGCTTTATAAAAAGGACTGCTTCTTTTTGACGTTTATCTTTTTTGCTGCCTTTTTCATAATCCTTCAACATGTCTTTGTATCCTTCACTTACTCTAAGATCAGGCGCATTTTTAGAATTAAGGGTGAGCTCTAGTAATCCATTATTATTGATAACAAAGAAATCTGGTACAATATAATTTTCTGCCTTGTTCATCTCTCCCACATTACCACCAGGCTTAGGATTTAATTTGATAATTTGACCAATCACTTCTTTTAATTGATCGTCGGTTAAGCCCAAACTTTTCTGAATTTTCTCGTAATGTTTCTTAGTAAACTCATCAAAATATTTAGTCAAAATTTGAACAGCTAATTCAACACTTTTCCCTTCGTCCGTTTTTCTTTTTAGTTGCAATAGCAAACATTCCTGTAAATCTCTAGCAGCAATACCAGCAGGATCAAATTGTTGAATTTGAAGAATAATTGCTTCAATTTCTTTTTCTTCTACAATTAAACTTTGTCGAAATGCTAAATCATCTGCAATTGAAGTAAGTTCTCTGCGTAAATAACCATCATCGTCTAAACTCCCAACCACTTGTTCTGCTATTCTATAACTGCGTTCATCTAACTCTAGCATTCCCAATTGATTCAATACCAATTCATGAAAACTGGTTTCTACTCTTATAGGAATAACTTTCTGGTCATCCATTTCAGGATAATTGTCGTCCTTGGTTTTGTAATCGGCAATTTCTCCGTCATCATCTACCACATATTCACTGATGTCTACATTCTCGTAATCATCTGCACTACCATCTGGATCTACTTCTTCTTCCCCAACACTATCAAATTCATCTTTTAGCTCGTCGGTATATTCATCTTCATGACCTTCATCTCCTTGTTCTAATGCCGGATTCTCTTCTAATTCTTCTTTGATTCTTTCTTCTAAGTTGGCCGTTGGCACTTGCAATAATTTCATCAACTGAATCTGCTGAGGAGACAGTTTCTGCAATAATTTTTGCTGTAATGATTGACTAAGTGACATTGATTAATTAATTACGCTGTAAATTTACAAAGTTTTAAAGCCATACCATGTTTAAAAGGATTTGTTTGTTTGTGAATTTATCCCTAATGAGCACAATTGCTATTTCTGCACAAATTAGTTATTCGCAAAATCTAAACAGTTTACAACAGCAGAACAATCAACAAGCATACAATAAAAGGATGGATAGCTTAAAAAATAGTCCTATAAAAATTTTACCTCCCGATCACTATGTTAAAGGGCTTGGCTTTTTTTGTAAAAAGGAATTACAACTAGAAAAAGCAACCAAAATCCCATTTCGTTTTAGATTGGGTAGTTTAGATTACGTAAACAAACTAGAAGGCAAAAATCAATAATTATTTGCCTAAGACTTTATTTATTGCGGCTACCATTTTAGTGCCTTTTTCATGAATCTGGTCCTCTGTCCATACAAGACTTATAGCTGTAGATATGCAACGACTCATGATAGCATCACTTTCTTCAAAAACAGTAGATTTAAGTTTGATTAGTGCAGCTTCTTGCTCCACACTAATTCTGCTTAGTGTTGTAGCATTTTTTAAATGATCCCATTTGCTGATATAATGCCAGTTATTAGCAAACCAATAAAAATTACCCGCCAATATTCCTTGTGCTTTCATTTCAGCAACTACAGCTTGTGTTTGTTCTGCAGTAGGCAAAAACCAACTTAAAAAACTACAACTGTCATCTCCGCCTTCAGGCACTCTTCTAAAACTAATTTCAGGCACTTCTTCTAAATAAGCTCTTAGCGCTTTGTTATTTTTTTTCTGTAATTCTAAAAAAGTATTCAGCTTTCTGATTTGGGCTAACCCAACAGCAGCATGCAATTCACTGATTCTATAATTGTATCCAATAAAAGGATGCAAATCTGCACCTCTATCAACACCCAAATGATCATGACCATGGTCGGTGTAGCCATCTGATTTGGTATAGACTTCTTGATCATTTGTCATCACCACTCCCCCCTCAGCACAAGTAATCATTTTTACAAAGTCAAAACTGAAAGTGCCTGCATGGCCAATGGTACCTAATGCTTTACCCTTATATGTTCCGCCAATACTTTGGCAAGCATCTTCTAATAAAATCAAATTATGTTCCTTGCATATTGCCGCCAAAGCATCTAAGTCGGCCATACTTCCACACATATGAACAGGCATTACGCATTTAGTTTTTGGCGTAACCGCTTTTTTAACTGCAGCAGGATTTAAAGTAAGTGTATCATCTACATCTACTAAAACTGGAACTGCTCCAACACTTAAAACGGCTTCGAAACTAGCAACAAAGGTGAAAGCCGGCATAATTACTTCATCACCTGCACCTATACCCAAAGCAACCATTGCGGTAGTTAAAGCAGCAGTTCCAGAGGAAGTTAATTGTGCATATTTACAACCAAAAGTTTCAGTAATGGCTTTCTCTAATTCTTGCGCTTTCCAAATACCTTTTCTTGGGCCATCAAATCCATAGCGCATTAAAATACCTGTTTCTAATACGTCATTCACTTCCTTTCTTTCTTCGGCACCAAAAAGTTCAAAACCTGGCATATCCTAACATTTAATTGATTAAATCAGCAGACAAAGCTATAGAATCCATTCCTAAATTTGCACTATGAAACCAATACTCTTTTATTGTTATGATGCCTATTGTGGTTGGTGTTATGGTTTTAGCAGGGTAATGACCCAAATAGCTAATCAATTCCCGGCACTTCAAATAGAAGTATTATCAGGAGGAATGATTTTACCCGAGGAACCAGTGCATATAAGTGCCACAGCTGGATATATTCAGTCTGCATACAAAACAGTTGAAGAGTACAGTGGTGTTAGTTTTGGGCCAGATTACCTTTGGCATATCAATAATCCAGACCTGAGCGATTGGTACCCCAATTCAGAAAAACCAGCAATTGCCCTGAGTATATTCAAAGAAATTTACCCAGAAAGGCAAGTGGAATTTGCTGCAGATTTACAAAAAGCACTACATTTTGAAGGTAGAGACCTAACAGATGACGAGGCTTACAAACATTTATTAGAAAAATATAGCATTCAGCCTGCCCTTTTTTATGAAAGGCTTAAAAGCGAGGAATACAAAGAAAAAGCCAATTATGAGTTTGCATTAGTGAAACAATTGCAAGTAACTGGCTATCCTTGTGTATTATTACAAGAATCGGAAACTAAATTCCATTTATTAGCCAGAGGATACACTCCTTATATTGATCTAAAAGCTAGATTAGATAGGGCTTTACAATCAATTCAATAATCGGATGCTTCTCCAAAACAATTTCCTTTACTTTGCACCTCAATAAATGAACTATGGAATACAATAAATTAATATCGGTTACTGGAATGAGCGGCTTATTCGAAATGTTGAGCAGCAAAAATGATGGCGCTATTGTAAAATCACTTGAAGACAATACCACCAAATTTGTAAGCAGCAGAATTCATAATTTTTCTCACTTAGAAAGCATTGAAGTTTACACTATTAGAGAAAACGTAAACTTAGCCGAGGTTTTCAAAGCAATGGATGCAAGTAAAGAAGTATTGCCTTCAGAAAAAGATGCCGCTGCTGTAAAAGCTTATTTTCAGAAAGTATACCCAGATATGGACTTCGAACGAGTATACGCTAGTGATATGAAAAAGATGGTGAAATGGTTTGGCGTTTTAAAAGCCAATAATATAGCTATTGAATTAACAGAAGCGCCAGAAGAAGGAGAATAAACCATTCCATTTCATACCTTGTGTGGCTATTAAACAGGTCGTATGAAAAAGTGGTTATTCATTCTAACAATTTTAGCTGTAGGTAACTCAGCTATAGTGGCTCAACAGTTTTATGAAGAAACGCCAGAAGCCATTAAATGGGTAAATAAGAAATTTAAAAAATTAAATAAAGACCAGCGCATTGCGCAGTTAATGATTATTCGCGCCCACAGCAATTTGGGTAATGATCATGTAGCAAAAGTTTCAGAGACCATTCGCAAGTATAATGTGGGTGGTCTTTGTTTTTTTCAGGGTGGTCCAGTAAGACAGGCAGTGTTAACCAATATGTATCAAGCAATGGCTAAAACTCCCTTAATGATCAGCATTGATGGCGAGTGGGGCCTAGGAATGAGATTAGATAGTGTAATCAATTTCCCAAGGCAATTAATGAT
>JBKBWE010000130.1:0-7421 GCA_046289145.1 Sediminibacterium sp. | reverse complement strand
AGGTATTGCTTATCGGTAAGTGCTTTCAGAAAATTGACTAAATCTTTTTTCTCTTCTGAAGTTAATTTTAGTGGTTCTTTCAAAGTTGAATCTAGATTAATGGGCTTGGGAACAAACGCATAAATATTATCGTAATAATCAACTACTTCTTCTAAAGTCTTAAACATCCCATTGTGCATATAAGGTGCCGTTACCGCTACATTGCGTAAGCCAGGTGTTTTAAATTTGCCTAAATCTTCCTTGTTTTTGGTAACTACAGCACGTCCTTCATCCATTAAATTAACCCCATCAAATAGGCCAATATTTTTAAAATCATCATTGGTAAAATCTGGTCCGTTATGACAATCAAAGCACTTGGTTTTATCACTTACAAATAATTGCCTTCCTCTTTCTGCAGAAGCAGACATTTCATCTAAGTCAAAAGCAGATTCGTCGGTTTCTAGGGTATTTTGGTAAGCAGCCAAAGCTTGGCCTAGGTTTTTGGGGGATGGGAGCTGTTTGAAAATGGAAAGGAACAACAATCTATAGGCCTTATTATTATTCAACCTTTTAATGGCTTCTTTAATGGGTAAATCCATTTCTACCGGGTTAGCTATAGGCATTAATGCTTGTTCTTCTAAACTAGCGGCTCTACCATCCCAAAAGAAAGGGTCGTGACCACGAAGGTTCATGACCGTCGGTGCATTTCTACTTCCAGGTGTTCCATCTACCCCTAAACTTATGGCCAATGTATCGGCAAATCCATAAGTAGGAATATGGCAGCTGGCACAGCTAATGCTATTATCTTTTGAAAGAATAGGATCAAAGAAAAGTTTCTTTCCTAATTGAGCTTTGGTTTTTATGGGGCTTGGCAAATTGAAGCCACTGCTAAAGGCAATAGCCAGTGTTAATCCTCCAATAACCCACCATTTTTTCATAGTGCAAAGGTACTTAATTTGAGATTTACTATTTTGCATTAAATCAATAGTATGAGTAATTCACAAGCATTTATAGACGCAGTACAAAAAGGATATCAATTCAAAGGAGAGCATGTGAAAATTGGCTGCGGAATGTTTAATGGAGAAGTGAATAAAGAGGCAAGTGTTTTTATTCCATTAAAAACAATGAATAGACATGGATTAATTGCAGGTGCAACGGGTACAGGTAAAACCAAAACCCTTCAATTAATTAGCGAATGTTTAAGTGATAATAGTGTTCCTGTTTTATTGATGGATATTAAGGGCGATTTAAGTGGAATTGCGGCTGAAGGCGTTTCCAATGAAAAAGTAATTGAAAGGTCTGCTAAACTAAGTATTCAATGGAAGCCAACTGCTTATCCAGTTGAATTATTGACATTAACTGGTGGAAATGGAGTTAAGTTGCGTGCCACTGTTTCCGAATTTGGCCCTGTTTTGTTGAGTAAAATTTTAGGGTTGAACGATACCCAAGGTGGATTGGTTTCTATGATTTTTAAGTACTGTGATGATCAGGCAATGCCTTTGTTAGACTTAAAAGATTTCATAAAAGTATTGCAGTACATTGGTGCAGAAGGTAAGGCAGAAATGGAAAAGTCTTATGGTAAAATATCTACTACTTCTACAGGCACAATTTTGAGAAAAGTAATTGAACTGCAACAACAAGGTGCTGATATTTTTTTTGGAGAAAAAAGTTTTGAAATAGACGACTTAATGCGCATCAGCGATGATGGAAGAGGCATGATCAATATTTTGCGCGTGACCGATATGCAAGACAAGCCTAAATTGTTTTCAACATTTATGTTGCAATTGTTGGCTGAATTATATGCCAGCTGCCCCGAAGAAGGAGACTTAGATAAGCCCAAGCTGGTACTGTTTATAGATGAAGCACATTTGATTTTTCAGGAAGCATCTGATGCATTGTTGCAACAGTTAGAAACTGTTATTAAATTAATTCGATCAAAAGGAGTAGGGATATTTTTCTGTACGCAGAATCCACAAGATGTGCCTGCTTCTATCTTAAGTCAATTAGGGTTAAAAGTGCAGCATGCATTGCGCGCATTTACTGCTGCAGATAGAAAAACAATTAAGCAGGCTGCAGAAAATTTTCCAGAGTCTGACTTTTATGATGTAGATGAATTGTTGACTCAATTGGGTATTGGAGAAGCGTTTGTAACACTTTTAAATGAAAAAGGAATTCCAACGCCATTGATACATACCATGTTGAATCCTCCTCAAAGTAGAATGGATGTATTAACTGAAGCTGAAATAAATGCAATTAATGCGAAAAGCAAATTAGTGCCTAAATACAACCAGGTAATAGATAGTGAAAGTGCACATGAAATATTATCTGAAAAATTAGCGGCGGCACAGGAAAGAACTGCAGCATTAGAAGCTGCTAAAGAAAAGCAGGATTTACAAGAGGATAATAGGTCTAGTAAACAAAAAGAAGATAGCTTTTTTGATAATCCTGTTGTGAAGCAAGTGGGAAGAACCGCTGCAAGTATAATCACTAGAAGCTTGTTGGGAGCTTTGGGTTTAGGGGGAAGATCAAGTTCACGAACTAGTACTAGAAAACGCTATTGATTTTTCAATATCCAGTAAATAATGTTTTCTTCGTTGATGGTTATCTTATTTTCTGCTTGTAAAAAATGAAGCATTTCCCAGATTTTTTTTGGCGAAATATTTTTTGATTCGCTGATTAATCGTTCAGTTTTTATTCCATTAGTAGCGTTGGCTTTTAAGAGTAATTTTATTTGATTAAAATCAGCTTCAGAAATAGCTGTTCTCTTATTGTTTAAACAAATATCACAAACACCACAAATAATGGTACTATTGTCTCCAAAATATTGTCCAATAAAATTACTTCTACAAGTTTTATTAAGGTTGGCATACTGAATGATATTGCCAATTCTTTGTGTATGTAATTTTTTCCTTTCTAAATAATGGTCTTGGTTAATACGTAAAAACTGAGCTGGCGCCCTATTTAAAAGAAAGTGAATTTGAGGAGTTTCCTTTTTAGGCAAATATTCAATAATTCCATGCGTATGTAATTGTTTTAGTTGCATGGTTATAGCGTCAATATCAGTTCTGCAAATTCTTGCAAGCGATTGCTCATAAATAGAAATTCGATTATAGAATATTCCTGCATAGGTTCTGAGTAATGCTTTAATTAAAGGCTCTAAAGAAGGGTACATAATTTCAAACTGATCCAAGGTTTCTGTATCTGTGCAAAAATTTACTTGAGTTGGTAAAAAAATCTGTTCGTTAAATTGGATATGTCCTTCTTGTTCTAAAATACGAAGTACATTCACAACCAATAAAGGATCTAATTTAAAATGGGTAATAAAACTGTTAAAGTCAAAGTCATAATAAATACCCTCTCCATTGCCAACTGCAATTTGTAAAAAATCTGCAATTGCCTGATACACTTCTTTGATGATAGGAATGGGAGGGAACTTTTTTTCGCCATTTTGTTCCAATTCCATTAAGTCTTTTTGTTGCCATAGTAAAATGGCGTAAGCCTTTTTTTCATCCCTGCCAGCCCTGCCAGCTTCTTGGTAGTAGTTCTCTAAACAATCTGGAATATCGTGGTGAATGACGGTTCTTACATCTGGCTTATCTATTCCCATTCCAAAGGCATTGGTGCAAACCATCACCCTTGTTTTATTTTGAATCCAACTCAATTGTTTTTGTTCTCTCAGTAATTGATTCAGCCCTGCGTGATAAAAGTCTGCGCTAATTCCTTGTAATAAAATGGCTTCCGCTATTTTTTTGCATTGCTTTCTGCTATTGCAATACACTATGCTACTGCCTGGAACTTTTTGTAAAATTTCTAATATTTTATTGATTTTACTTTCCGATTCAAAACAGCTATAAGATATATTGGGTCTTATAAATGATTGTTTGAAAACACTTGGCTGATCTAGACCTAATTGTAATTCAATATCTGTTAGTACAAGCGGTGTTGCGGAAGCTGTTACAGCAATAGTTGGAATAGACGGAAGCTTTCTTTTCGTTTCAGCAATTCTACAATACGATGGTCTAAAATCATATCCCCATTGAGAAATACAATGTGCTTCATCAATCACTAAAAGACTAAATGGAATATGAGAAAGATATTCATTAAAAAGAGGGCTTTCTAGTCTTTCTGGCGAACAGTAAATAAATTGATAAACCGATTCAGTAGCATCTATTAAAACCTGTCTTACTTCTTCTTTTTGCATTCCGCTATGTATTGCTACCGCAGCAATCCCTTTTCGATTTAAACCATCTACTTGGTCTTTCATTAATGCTATTAAAGGACTAATTACTAAACTTACTCCTGGTAGAATGATTCCAGGAATTTGAAAACAAACTGATTTCCCTCCTCCAGTTGGCAATAATGCAATACAGTCTTTCCCTTGCAATACAGACTGAATAATTTCTTCTTGTAATGGTCTAAAAGCAGTATGCTTCCAATATTGTTCTAATATCTGTAAAGGCGAAATCAATTGAATTAAAAGACTTTTTTAAAGTTCAATCTAACAGAGTTGATGGCCAATACTACATCGCTTAATCCCATCACTAAAGCACCAATTGTGGGGCTAAGAAAGCCAAATGCAGCAACAGGTATGGCTACCACATTATATATTAGTGCCCAAAATAAATTTTGCTGTATAGTTAGATAAGTATGTTTTCCTAGACCTAGTGCAAGTGTTAAATTTTTAACTCCATGATTCATTAAAACTACTTCTGCGCTTTGCACTGCAATATGCGCTGCATCGCTTAATGATACCCCAACAGTTGCTTTTGCTAAAGCAGGTGCATCATTTATACCATCACCTACCATCGCAGTTGGTTTAATTGCAGTTAAAGCTTCAATTTTAGCTAGTTTTTGGGTAGGGCTTTGTTCAGCAAATACTTCATCAATGCCTAATTGATTGGCTACATAGTCACATTTTGCTTGCATGTCTCCACTTAATAAAATAGTTTTAATGCCTTTCTGTTGCAATGCTTTTACCATTAATGCAGCTTCTGGTCTTATTTGGTCTTTCAAATTAATTGAACACAATAATTCATTGTTTTTTATAATGTAAATATTGTGTTGGGTATCTGAAGTTAAATGGGCAACCATTTTATAGGAAGATGCAGAATACGTATTACCTTCTTTGTCTACAGCAGTCATTCCCAATCCTTTTTCTTCTGTTATTTTACTAAACCGTATTTCGTCCTTGGTTTTCCACTCAGTTGCAATTGCTTTAGCTAAAGGATGGGTTGAATATTTTTCTAATGAATAAGCTAAACGCTTGCATTCGGATTCACCTACTATTTTTCCTGCGGGTGTAAGTTCAAATTCGGCTATAACAAATTGTCCGGTTGTAAGAGTTCCAGTTTTATCAAAAACCACTTGTTGAATGTCTTTAAATAATTCGAGTGTTTTGGTATTTTTAAACAATACGCCATTGCGAGCAGCTCTTCCTAATCCAACAGCTATTGCAGCAGGTGTTGCAAGCCCCATTGCACAAGGGCAAGAAATAACTAGAACGGCAATACTTCGCATTAAACTTGCAGTAAAGTCTTGAGAACCTATTGTATAATTTAAAATAAAAGTTAATAAAGAAATGCCAATTACAACTGGTACAAACACCGCACTAATTTTATCTGCTAGTAATTGAACTGGGGGCTTTTCTGTTTGAGCATTCTTGACCATTTTCAGGATATTACCTAAAACAGAATCTTCTCCAACTGCAGTAACATATGCTTTCACTGTGCCATTCACAATGGTTGATCCCCCAATTAAAATGTCTTTTACTTTTTTCTCCACTGGTATAGATTCTCCAGTAATGATAGACTCATCAACAGCTACTTCACCGGATAAAATCTTACAATCCATTGGCACGGCTTCCCCACTTCTAATCAATAATAAATCACCTGTTTTAAGTGAAGTACTTTCTACAGGAAAAATATGTTCGGTTTGTTCATTATCGTAAGCAATCATATTAGCCATGGTCTTTTGAGACTTCGCTAATTTGTTTAAAGCAACCTGCGTTTGTTCTACTGCTTTGTCTTCCATCCAATAACCTAAAAATACCAACGTAATAATGGTAGCCGCAGTTTCATAAAATAAGTATTGATCTGCTTGACCTGTTAATGTTCCATATAAACTATACACAAATGCAGCCAATGCACCCATGGCTACCAGTACATTCATGTTCGGAACACCTTTTAGTAAACTCTTTAAGCCACTCCTCCCAAAAAAGTCCATACCCAATACAAATACAGGAATAGTTAATGCCAATTGCACATAAGGATTCATTAACCAGTGAATATGAATACCTGGTATCATATGCAGCATCAATGGAAAAGTAAAGACTGCACAAAAAGCAAATCTTTGTAAATGTGTTTGAAAATGGTTTTTTTGTGCTTTGCCTAAAACTTCACCACCTTTTACTTGGTACCCTAAATCGTGTATGCCTTTTTGTATAGTTGTTTTATTTACGCCTTCCGGCAAGTTGAAACTCACATCTCCTCCAATAAAATTCACTTTAACTTCTTCCATTCCTTTTTCTTTCAGGAATTGATCGATGGATAGTGCACAGTTGGTGCAGCTCATGCCCGTTACTTTCCAATTTACTTTTTCCATACTCAAATTTACAAAAGGCTTAGCTCCTTCATTTGCGAGTTTGGAATAATATTCCCTTTTAGCCAACTATCTTTGTATCATGGATGCAATTTTTACCATTGACCAAATAGATCGAGTAGCTGCAGCATTTTTTAAAAAATGCCAAAAGCATAAGGTTTGGGCATTTCATGCGCCAATGGGGGCAGGTAAAACCACTTTTATAAGTGCGCTCTGCACTCATTTAGGGGCAAAAGATGCCTTAAGTAGTCCAACTTTTGCTATAGTGAATGAGTATTCAAGCACAAGCGCTGGTACTTTATACCATATGGATTGGTATCGCCTTAAAAGCGAAGGGGAAGCCATTGATGCGGGGGTAGAAGATTTGTTGAACAGCGGATCTTATTGCTTTGTAGAATGGCCTGAAAATGCACCCGATTTATTGGGCCCGGAAACACTTCACTTATACTTGGAAGTATTAGATGCCCAAACCAGGCGTTTGTATATTCCTGAAGAACAAGCTTAATTTGTTAACTTCATTCTTTAACCTTACACATGGCAACCAGCAAACCAAGTATTAGTCCTTCGCTTTTAAAAGAAGCAATGGAGTAAAATTTAGATATTAAAACTCCAGGGGCAAAATTACATATTGGCATCCCTAAGGAAATTGCCTTTCAGGAAAATAGAATTGCGCTTACTCCAGATGCAGTGGGTGTTTTGGTAGCCAATGGAAATATGGTTACCATAGAACACAATGCTGGTGAGCGCAGTCATTATTCTGATAGGGATTATTCAGAAGCAGGCGCACAAATTGTATATGATCGTGCTGCTGTTTATCAATGCCCCATATTGGTAAAAAGTGCACC
>JBKBWE010000414.1:0-1629 GCA_046289145.1 Sediminibacterium sp. | reverse complement strand
CTAAAAGTAATTTTCAAATCTGCAGTTACTGCTAATAGTTCAATTAGATTATATCATTTATCTGGAACCCTTATCAAAACGATTCAAGTGGGTAGCATGCAACAAGGATTAGTGAGTATTCCAATAGGCGATATTAGCAATGGCCAATATTATATTCAAGTAATCAGCGGATCCAACCAACAAAACATTCCTTTTATTAAACAGTAGAACTTTCTGGTATCAAAAAAAACACTGAATATAATTAATGAAAAAACCTCGTCTCAAAATTGGGACGAGGTTTTAATGTATGAATAGGTTCAATAATTGAACATTAAATAGAGAGCATCCAACCGTGTGTATCTTCAGACTTTCCCTGACGAATATCATTTAGCCTTTTCTTTAATTCTGGGGCAACAGTCCAACTATCAGTGTCAAAGAACATAGATTCATCTTTGTATCGCAATTCCTTAATTAAAGAAATAGTTGCTGCTGTTCCAGCTCCAAAAACTTCACGTAATTGTCCTGCTTTGTAAGCTGCCATTAGCTCGTCAATTGAAATCTTTTTTTCTACTACTTCAAGACCCATCTCTGCCAATAAGGTTAAGGAACTCATTCTTGTTATACCTGCCAAAATTGTTCCTTCTTCTAATGATGGAGTTATTGCTTGGTTACCGATGATGAAAAACACATTCATCATTCCCACTTCTTGTAAATATTTGTGTTCATTGGCATCTGTCCATAACACTTGATCATATCCCATTTCTTTGGCTAACTGAGTGGGATACATGCTTGATCCATAATTTCCGGCATTCTTAGAGTACCCAACACCACCAGTTACTGCACGTGTATATTTCTCTTCAACATATATGCGCATTGGTGTACTGAAATAAGGACCAGTTGGGCTAAGTATGATCATGAACTTATAAGAATCAGAAGGTTTAACACCAAGCACTGCATCTGTAGCAAACATGAATGGTCTAATATACAATGAATGATCTGGCATGGTAGGAATCCAATTACGATCAAGATTGATTAACTCACGCATTCCATCTATAAAGATTTCTTCTGGAACAGTTGGCATTTGCATTCTAGTAGCCGATATATTAAAACGCTTAAAATTTTCGTAGGGTCTAAATATTGCCGCTTTACCTTCTTCGTTTCTATAGGCTTTAATCCCTTCAAAAATAGATTGGCCATAATGCAGTGCTGCTAATGATGGGTCCATGTTCAGGGGCTGGTATGGTTTAATTTCCACATTTTTCCATACTCCATTGCTGTATTCAGCAACCAACATATGATCGGTAAATACTCTTCCAAAGGGGATATTCTCTAGGCTAATGGTATCTAATTTAGATTTGTTAGCCTTGGTAATGTTTATATCAAGTACTGCGTTCATAGTTTTATATTTGGCGCAAAGAAACAAAAAAATTAAAAACTAACAACTGTTAATATTTTAAATGGACCAAAAAATGCCTGAACAACTACCCCATTTTGTATTAGCTAACCTTTTTTCGAGTAATTTGGTTATAGTTGAATCGGCCGAAAAGCCCATGCCCATTTCTGCCCCAAAAGCTGTGGCAATAGCCCCTCCCATTTATTCAGAACCTGCAAAAGAACGTCCCGAAAAATGGTTTTTGGGCAATAATGGTA
>JBKBWE010000413.1:0-1634 GCA_046289145.1 Sediminibacterium sp. | reverse complement strand
CTTGTGAAAATGATGCTTTTAACTGACATTGGTATCCATCATTATTTCTTGCTTCAATATAATTCACATAGTTTTTGTAAAACTTCTGTCCTGTTTTTTCATTTACCTTACTTACTTCCTTGTTGGTTTTGAATGTGTGTAAATTTTCTTTCTTCACAAAAACATAAATCAATTCAGTAATCCTACTCAATTTAGTGGGTGATGTTTGAAAAGGTATTGCATTTGGTTTCTTCCAACAAATAATGTCTGCAATAGTTAAATCAGTTTCATTATGAATTTTCGCAACTAATAATGTTGGTAAAATTGGATTTTCTTTTGCATAAGATATGTTGTAGCAAATTACCCCAGTGTCATTTATCACTCTTGAAAATTCTTTAAACTCATTAGTTCTTACTTCAAGATAGTCATTTTCACTTAACCCATCCAATTCAGAATATCCATTATTGTAATAACAATCACTTCTTTCAGTATTGATATTATATGGTGGTGATGTAATTACCCCATCAATAGATTTATCTTGAAGTCTTTTCAAGGTAATCTTACAATCTTCATTATAAATTATATTTCGTTCCATTATTCAATTTTTATTTTTCCCACCGCACAAAAAAGAAAAGAAAAAGGTTTCGTTCTTCGATTAAAATTCTGTGCTATAATACCGCACCAGCTTATAACAGCGTGTATAAAAAATGGTGGGTTCAGTGGTGTATTCAAAATCTGTTTTTCAATTAAAGTGCAGTGCTATATTGAAATTATTGGTTTCAAAATCCGCCACTTCTTATACACACAAACCGTTAGCGGTCATGCCTACCGGACTGCTCCGTAATAAAGGTTGTCCATTGACTAACCATAGCCTGTGCAATTCCTGGAAATGTTTTTGAACGAAGTTTTGCTCGTTCATCTTTTGGTAGTTTCCAAGCATCAGCATACCATCCAGGCATTGTTTTACCACTCTTAAATTTTTTTCTCGGTTCAGGTTTTACCACATTCGTAGGCTTTAATGGCGGAAGACCTTTAAGCCATAAGCACGTTTTCTTTTCATATGGGTCTCCAAATTGGTAAGGATTGATAATTTGGTCAGGTTTCCGCCATTCACTACTCATTATTCCTACAGGGTTTTCAATAGCTATGTAATCACAATTAGCATTTGCAAACATCATAAAGAATTTAATAGCTTTTTCTCGGTCTTTATGCCTTTGCACGGCTTTTTCCCCGTATCGGTCAGTATTAAACCATCGGTTGCCTGTTACTGTTAGGTATGTGCATGGTGGAAACGCTACAATCATATCCCATTTTTGTTCTAGCAGTTCAGTTACATCTTGTTGTAAATGCCACTCAGGATGTCCACCACTGCACGGAAGTATATCACAAGAAAAAGCCTCGTGTCCTAATTTCCTAAATCTGTTTGTCACTGCCTGACTTTCTTCACAGGCTACTAATATTCTCATTCTATTTTAGTTTTATCGTTAATAATCCGGCACGAACCGCTAACAACGTATAGGCGGCATTAAAACGACCGCCTATACGCAGCCGTTATGTGAAAGTGCATCCAAAATAACGCTTTAAAAATTCTTCTAAATCTTTTAAGTCATCTTTATCCAATATATCAATAAATAAATGCAAGTATCTTTCGGATA
>JBKBWE010000129.1:4210-7481 GCA_046289145.1 Sediminibacterium sp. | reverse complement strand
AACTGTAGGAAACTTCAATCGGGCCGCGGCTTCAATCAACACACAAACCCAAGATGGTTGGTTGCAAAAACAACAGTTGGATTTATTTGAAGTGTTGAAAGAAAGAAAAGATAAAAGAGAGCAGCGTGCTAATTATGTAAGGAATAATAGGATTGTTTATAATGATACCATCAAAAGAATTGCGACGGGCGATAAAATGATGCAAGGCCTACAAATCAGTCCAGATGCACGTTTCGTGACTTATCGATTGTATCAGGCACCAACTGGTAACAAAGCTACTATTGTTCCAGATTATGTAACAGAGTCTGGTTATACTACCGATTTAAACACCAGAACTAAAGTGGGTAACGCGTTGGGCAAATTTGATTTTTATGTTTGGGATCGGATGCGCGATACATTGATGCAAATAAAAATAGACGCCATACCTGGCATTCAAGATTTACCAGATTATGCAAAAGATTATCCAAAAAGATACGAAGGAAAAAAACCAAGCAATCGTTCAGTAGTCATTTATGGTCCTTATTGGAACAGCAGTGCAAGCTTTGCCATTGTTGATATTCGTTCTCAAGACAACAAAGACCGATGGATTATGCAACTAGAAGCAGCAACTGGAAAATTATTACCCATCGATAGACAAAGAGACAATTCATGGATTGGTGGACCGGGCATTGGTGGTGGAAACTTCGGAACAAAAATTGGCTGGATCAATAATGATCAGTTTTATTTTCAAAGTGAAACTTCAGGCTATTCACATTTGTATGTGTACGATGTAAAAACACAAAATAAAAAAGCGCTTACTGCTGGTAACTACGAAGTGCAAGATTTGAAATTGAGTAAGACCAAACAGCATTTTTATTTATTGACCAATGAAACACATCCTGGAAAATTAAATTGGTATCGCATTAAAACAGATGGTTCTGCAAAAGAAAGAATCACTGCATGGGAGGGAGGATATGAAATGAGCATGAGCCCAGATGAAAAATGGATTGCATTTAGGTATTCCTATATTAATAAGCCTTGGGAATTATTTGTCCAAGAAAATGCACCAGGTAAAAAACCCATTCAGGTCACCAATCTTTCGATGAGTGAGGAGTTTAAAAAATACGATTGGAAGGAAGCTAAAGTAACTACGATTCCTGCACGCGATGGGCAATCCATTTATGCAAGAATTTATGAACCAGCTGCTGCAAAGAAAAATGGGGCTGCGGTATTTTTTGTGCACGGTGCTGGCTATTTACAAAACGTGCATTATTGGTGGAGCAGTTATTTCAGGGAATATATGTTCAACAATTTATTGGTAGATAAAGGGTATACTGTAATTGATATAGACTATAGAGCCAGCAGTGGATATGGAAGAGATTGGCGCACGGGCATCTACCGACATATGGGCGGAAAGGATTTAACTGATCATGTAGATGCCGCGGATTTCTTGGTAAAAAATTATGGTATTGATCCCAACCGTATTGGTTTGTATGGTGGATCTTATGGAGGCTTTATTACATTAATGGGCTTGTTCACCACACCCGATGTATTTAAAGCAGGAGCTGCATTAAGACCTGTGACAGATTGGGCACATTACAATCATGGATACACGGCCAATATTTTAAATGAACCTGTTCAAGATTCTATTGCTTATGCAAAATCATCCCCCATCAATTTTGCAGCTGGCTTGAAAAATCATTTATTGATTTGTCATGGCATGGTAGACGTGAATGTGCATTTTCAAGATGTAGTGCGCTTGTCTCAAAAATTAATTGAGCTCAAAAAAGAGAATTGGGAATTAGCGGTTTACCCAATGGAAGACCATGGCTTTGTAGAACCCAGTAGTTGGACTGATGAGTATAAGAGAATTTTGAAATTATTTGAAGAAAAATTGGAAAAATAATTTTTAAGACCACTAAAATTCATAACCAATTTTTTTGGCATAGCTTACCAATTCCTGTCGGGTTGTAATGTCCAGTTTTGTGTAGATTTTTTTTCTGTGATACTCAACATTTTTTTCGGAGCAAAACCAAATTTTTGCAATTTCAACAGTACTTAAATTCTGAATGTTGAAATGAATGAATTCTATTTCTTTATAGGTAAAAGCATTGTTTCCTATGAAAGAATATTTATTCCAATCTAGGGAAGCCAATTGTTTGGAACGATAATATTTGTTTTTCAAAAATCCATGTTCAAGAATTTCAATGATAGCAGATGAAAAATTTAATTTTTCATCTGCCTTACCTACAAAACCATGTATGCCAATATTAAAAAGATTTATAATGGCATCTAATTCGGCTACAAAAGTAAACACCAATATTTTAGTGGATGGATATAAAATCTTTATTTCTTTAATAGTATCGTACCCATTCATTATCGGCATTGATAAATCAATCGATACTATATCGGGGATTTGATTAGATAGCTTTAATTCTTTTAAAAAATCAAAACCATTCCCGGATTCTGCAATGATTTCGCAATCAAGTTTTTCTTTGACCTCATTAATCATCATTTTTCTAATTGCAGCATGATCTTCTGCAATACCAATTAATACCCGCCCCATCACATTTGTTTATTTACAACAATGATACATGACAATAATCACTTATACAAAATTCAATGCATTATTTTTTTATTGAATTTAAACTTCTAGGGTTTTGCCTAGTGATTATTCTAATTTATATCAGGATACTTGTAAAACAATAGGAAGTACAACTATTGAATGACCAAGCTTGATCAAAGGGATATTACTCCTTATTAACCCTAAATGCAGGCATGCATAAAATAAAAAAGGATGATGGTAGAAACAATACTACTTGGGGTTTAACAAAAGACAGCCCAGCAAGAAGCGAAACTGGAGCCTTTCAGTAAAAGCAAGTAAATAAACCGCTGAACATTCAAACCATGGCGTTAGACAGGGAAAAAATAAATTTATATAGCCATGAGCAAAATAACTAAATTTAATAAAGGAATAATAGTTTTAGCTGCCTTCTTTGTGATAACCATTTCTTTTTTGTTTGGATGTTTACAGAAGTCAGAAGTTTATCCTCCAGCCGATGCGAAAAAACTTAATGAGAATAAAGTTTTTATTAAACTTGTTTTAGAGACCACTTCTTTTTTGGAGTTTTTATCTCAAACAGCTAAAACTAATTCATTGAAAATGACAGATGTCAGTAACAAACTTAATGCTGTTCGTGACAAGAGTCTTTCGTTTGAAGATCAAATGACAGAAATTAATCGTTTATTCAAATCAACTGTTTCATTACGGCTTATAAAACACATGAAAACC
>JBKBWE010000129.1:0-4200 GCA_046289145.1 Sediminibacterium sp. | reverse complement strand
ACATGGCCTTTGTTATTAAAGACGTATAAAAATATTTCTTCTGAAGTATTAATATCTGAAGCAGCGGAAGTGATTTATGAGAGTAGATATTCAAATGAAAATAATATGCGTGCAACCATGATGGTTGATTGTGGCTGGAGGTATTCTCTTTGTATTGCTGCAGCTACTATGGGTGCGATACTTTGTCATGCTGGATGTGATACAACAGCATTAGCAACAACGGCAGGTTTAGGTATTCCTGCTTGTATTGCTGCATGTGGTACATTACAAGTATTTGCTGGTGTTCAATGTTATGACAACTATTGTAAATAATTAATCTTAAAATTATGAATAAGAAAATAGCATGTCTAGGACTTTACTTTTATATTTTAAATATGATAATTTTCTTGTTATTCCCGGAAAAAACATTTGGTAATATATATTATCTTGGAGGGTATCTTTTAATATGTATTATCCTAATTTTTTTCATTTATGGAAAAAAATTGCATAAATTATAAATGTGAGCTATTGTTTAGTAAATCTCTATTAACAATAGTTCACTTTTATTCTCCTGTAATTTGGAGCTGGTTTAATTCTAATATCTCAATTGTTTAGCATTTAGTTTGCTTGCAGCAATAGATTTCGGATGGATGTACTAAATACTTGGATGCTTTATTTATTTCTTCAATACATCTCTAATATTAATTAAAAGTAAACACAAGGTTATGATAGTGTAAACGTATCATTATCAAATAGTTAAGAAGGGCTGTCCAATAGGCAGCCTTTTTTATTGCAGTATACATTCGCGAAGAATAATAAAACTGCATTATGAAAAACATTTTATTAAAAACAGCAAGGGTGCTCACACTGGTTTTAGTGTTGATGCAAACAACCTTTGTTTATGCGCAATCTCTGGCCGATTTAACAGGGACGGTTCTAAATGAAAAAGGAGATCCCTTGCAAGGAGTAACGGTTGTGCTTCAACAAAAAGGAGCAAACAATCAAAAAGTAATGACCAATGAAAAAGGGAGCTATACTATAAAGCAATTAAATATTGGATCTAAGTACAATTTAAAATTTTCTTATGTAGGGTATACTGAACTTGAACAAACAATTACGTTCGCCAAATCTGGAAACAATATAGTTACCAGAATGAACTCACTTTCTAGTGAATTAAATGAAGTAGTAGTAACTGCTTTAGGAATTAAGAAGCAGGAGAAAGCGTTGGGCTATGCTGCTCAAACTATGAAAGAAGGCGATGTATTAGATGCGCGTTCAAATAACTGGGTAAGTTCTTTATCAGGAAAAGTAGCAGGATTGAATTTATATTCTGCAGGGTCAGGGCCAGGCGGATCGGTAAGGGTTTCTTTAAGAGGAGACGCTTCTATGAATCCTGATGGAAACAACGCACTGATCGTATTAGATGGGGTGCCCATGAATGGTGGTGGTACCAGTTCTGGAGTAGGGAACGCTTATGGTGCAGGATCTGGTTCAGATGTTCCTGTTGATTTTGGAAATGGTATTTCAGATATTAATCCAGATGATATTGAAAGCATCACCGTGTTAAAAGGACCTGGCGCAACTGCGCTATATGGTAGCAGAGCGGCAAACGGAGCTTTATTAATCACCACAAAATCTGGTGCCAGAAAAGACAAGGGTATTGGTGTTTCATTCAATTCGAATGTGAGTATGAACACGGTATTAAGATGGCCAGATTATCAATACGAATATGGTCAGGGAACTGGAAGAGCATTGAATACTGCGGGTGAAAAATATTATAGTTATGGCGCTTCAGCTGATGGGGGAAGTACCAGTGGAACCAGTAGTGCATTTGGTCCAAGATTTAATGGTCAACAATATTTTCAGTACGACCCCAATGTAGAGGGGCAGTCTGCAACAAGACTTCCATGGGTTGCACAACCAAATAATATCAAAGGTTTCTGGAGAACAGGCTCTACCATTACCAATAATATTTCTTTAGAAAGTGGCAATGAAAACGGATCAGTAAGGGCTTCATTAACTCATTCAAAAAATGAGTGGATCATGCCAAATGCTGGTTTTGAAAGAATGACCGCGGCCTTAAGCGTTAGTCAAAAAGTATCTGAGAAATTAAAGTTTGTTGCTAAAGTAAACTATACCAATAAGTCTAGTGATAATTTACCTGCTACTGGATACAATAACCAGTCGATTGCCTATTTCATGATTTTCCAAAACCCCAATGTAGACTTAAGTTGGTATAGACCTATTTGGAAAAAAGGGCAGGAGCAAGTAGATCAGGTTCACCCATTCAGTAGTTTTATAGACAACCCTTATTTGATTGCTTATGAAATGACCAATGGAGTTAAGAGCAATGCCTTCTTAGCAAATATGGCGGCAACTTATACCATCAACAAAAAATTTGATTTGATGCTTCGCTCA
The DNA here is from genome assembly GCA_046289145.1 of Sediminibacterium sp. Lineage (GTDB taxonomy): Bacteria > Bacteroidota > Bacteroidia > Chitinophagales > Chitinophagaceae > Sediminibacterium. The sequence continues at coordinate 1,803 of JBKBWE010000129.1, read as the reverse complement.
GGTATTGATTTGTCTAGCGAAATTAGAAAGCAACAAAGACCGTACTCTTCTGCGAATTATTTGAGAGGGTTTTACAAAGAGCAAAATATTCAAGACTACGAAATCAATAGCGACTTCTTATTGTCTTATAAAGACAAAATTGGATCAGACATTAATGTAACTGCTTCTGTTGGAGGAAATGCAATGAGCACCAACTATAACAGAATGGATGCAAGTGTAATTGGATTGGTAATCCCTGGCGTTTATATGTTAAGCAATGGTGTGGGTACACCTGAAGTAGTGAATATTGCTAGAAATAAAAAAGTAAATTCATTATATGGTACTGCTTCTTTCGCCTATAAAAATAAATGGTTTGTAGATGTAACCGGAAGAAATGATTGGTCTAGCACTTTACCTGTTCAAAACAATTCTTTCTTTTATCCATCTATCAATACCAGTGTTATCTTAAGTGATATTGTAAGATTACCAGCTGCTGTATCATTTGCTAAATTCCGTTTATCTGCTGCACAAGTGGGTAACGATACCGATCCATACAAAACCAGTAAATATTATGGTGCCAGCCCATTCCCTGGTTCTGGATCTGTACCAACATTATTACACAACGTAAATTTTAAACCAGAAATTTCTACCAACTATGAAGCAGGTTTAGATATCCGTTTATTCAAAAGCAGATTGAATCTAGATTTAACGGTTTATAGTAATACTACTCGCAACCAAATTTTAGAAGTGCCGATGGACCCAACAACGGGATATGCCAGAGCGGTATTAAATGCAGGAGCGGTTAGAAACCAAGGAATAGAAGTGGTTCTATCTGGAAGTATTATCAAAAAGAAAAACTTTAGCTGGAATACCATTTTAACCTGGGCTAAAAATCAGAACCGTGTGTTGGAATTGGCTGAAGGTATGGAAGGTAAGCAGGATATTGGTTATGGTGGTAATGCTACTATTCAAGCAAGAGTGGGTGGCACAACCGGAGATATTTATGGATTTGGTTTTTTGCGTTCTCCTGATGGACAAATTGTTTACAATGCAACTGGCTTGCCAGCACGACCACAAGAAATTCAATACATCGGTTCTGCTTATGCTGATTGGAAAGGCGGATTAAGAAATGAATTCACTTATAATAATTTCCGATTTAGCTTTTTAGTGGATGGACAATTGGGTGGTATGATTTATTCTCAAAGCCATCACAAAATGATGGAGCAGGGTAAATTGAAATCTACTTTAGCTGGTCGCGAAGAGAATTTCATTATTGGCGCTGGTGTAGTACAAAATCCTGATAAATCTTATTCTCCTAATACTACCAAAGTATTGCCAGTTGATTATTATGCGGATTATTATAGAAGGGCCAATGTTGAGTCAAATAGTTTTGACGCTTCTTATTTAAAATTACGTGAAGCAAGACTGGAATATAATTTCCCTAAATCTATTTTAGGTAAATCATTCTTTAAGCAATTAAGCGTTGCCTTATACGGAAGAGACTTATTGATGATTACCAGCTTCCCCATCTTTGATCCAGAAACTGCTGCATTAAATGGTTCTACTATTTTGCCTGGAGTAGAAATGGGTCAATTGCCTTCTAGCAGAACCATTGGAGCCAATATCACTGTGAAATTTTAATTGACTACTATTTGTAATCAGCCCATCACACACTTAAAAAATAAAATTCATGAAAAATAAATTATCAATTGTCTTTTCTGTACTGATGCTATTATTCATGGCGTCTTGTACTAAAAATTTTGAAGAAGTTAATACCGATCCTAATCGGGTAAATAAAATTAGCCCAGGTACATTATTGAATCC
>JBKBWE010000412.1:0-1641 GCA_046289145.1 Sediminibacterium sp. | reverse complement strand
ATTTAAGGTTTTATTTCATTTCCGTTAGTCATTCTTTCGAAGCCATTTAGCACTAAATAGAACCGCCCATGCTAAAACAATGTACTATGTAAAGCACAGTAGTTAGTTTTGTTTTGTAATAATCAAAACCAAGAACTAAATTATAAACTAGTGCAAATGAAAAATCTACTTAAAAAAGCTTTACTGTTCAGTGTGACAGCCTTAAGCATTGGGGTAAAAGCTCAACAAAACCCAACTGTTATTACGGGAAAGATCGTTTCTAATAATCAACCAGTTGAATCGGTAATGATCAGTTTGTTGAATGCCAAGGATTCTTCCAAGGTAAAAACCACCCTTACCGACAAATCTGGAACTTATTCAATTCAATATGCAACCAAAGGAAAATACTTGCTATTAGCCAATATGGTTGGGTTTGAAAAATCCTATTTAGGCCCCTTTGAATGGAACGGTTCAAATCAGGAAAAGTTACCTGTTTGGCAATTAATGCCCTTAACAAAAGGCTTATCTGAAGTTACAGTTAGTTCAAAGAAGCCAATGATTGAGCAAAAAGCAGATAGAACTATTGTAAATGTAGATGCCTCACCTACCAATGGAGGAGCAAATGCCATGGAAATATTAGAGAAATCACCTGGTATTTCAGTAGATAAAGACGGTAATATTAGTTTAAAAGGAAAAGAAGGGGTAGTAGTTTATATGGATGGAAGGCCTACTTATTTATCTGGACCTGATTTGGTTAATTTATTAAAGAATACACAGGGTGCACAGTTGGATCAAATAGAAATCATGACTAATCCACCTGCTCGTTATGATGCTGCTGGAAATGCGGGGGTGATTAATATTAAAACAAAGAAATCTAAAGTAGTTGGTTTCAACGGCTCAATTACTGCTGGATATGGTCAAGGTGTATATAGTAGAAATAATCAAAACATTCAATTAAACTATCGAAAAAATAAATTCAATGTATTTGGTAATATTGGAAGAAACGAGCGTATTGGTTTTCAAAATATTGCCATAGACAGAAGATTTATTGATGGTGTGTCTAAGCAAATTGTTTCCTTTTTTGAGCAAATTACAGACCGAACAACCTATAATCATTCTTATAATGGAAAGATTGGATTAGATTTCTATGCTACCAGTAAAACTACACTGGGATTGGTTTTTAACGGATTCAATAACAAGGGGAATGGCAATTCAATTGGCGACATCAATATCTTTAATTCCCAGCATAATTTGGTTAATAAAACAATTGCATACAATGGGAATGTAGATACTTGGAAAAATTCAAGTATTAATTTTAACCTAAGGCATGTATTAGATAGTACTGGTCGTGAAATTACTTTTGATGCAGATTATTTAACTTATGATGGCAACACCAATCTTTTTTTAAACAACGCATACCAAAATAATTTAGGTCAAACTGTAGCTAAAACAGATAGCTTACTCGGAAAACTTCCTCAAATTATAGACATCTACACAGCAAAAATTGATTATGTACACCCATTAAAAAATAAGGCAAAGCTAGAAGCAGGTTTAAAAACAAGTTTTGTAACCACCGATGCAAATGCCATTTATGATACCTTATTCAATGGGGTGATGATGAGAGATTATAATAGAAGCAACCATTTTGTTTACAGAGAAAAC
>JBKBWE010000128.1:0-7494 GCA_046289145.1 Sediminibacterium sp. | reverse complement strand
GCAGAGTTTACTCCTAAAACAATTCAAACTAAATATTAAAGAGCCAATTTGGTGTATGCAGTAAAAATTTTAGTGAAAAACGACGGCTTAATTAAAATAGGGATGTATGGAGAAGTTAAATTCTAAACCTGCTGGTGTTATTATAGAAGGTGTTTCTAAATCTTACACAGTAAACAAATCAAAATTGGTTGCTGTGAACAATATTAGTTTTGAAGTACCTGCAGGAACCCTATTTGGTTTAATTGGCCCAGATGGAGCAGGTAAAACAACCCTTTTTAGAATGTTGACTACTTTGTTATTGCCTGATACCGGTAATATTTTGGTTGATGGATTAAATGCGGTAGCGGATTATAAAGCCCTTAGAAAGAAAATTTGGTATATGCCTGGCAAGTTTTCTTTGTACACCGACTTAACAATACAAGAGAATATTCATTTTTTTGCCAGTTTATTTGAAACCAGTTTCGAAGAAAATTACGATTTAATTAAAGAGATCTATGAACAAATTGCCCCTTTCAAAGATAGGAGGGCTGGTCAATTGTCTGGTGGAATGAAGCAAAAACTAGCTTTATGTTGTGCATTGATTCATAGGCCGAGTATTCTATTTTTAGATGAACCTACAACAGGTGTAGATGCTGTTTCTAGAAAAGAATTTTGGGAGATTTTGCAAAGGTTGAAAACAGAAGGTATTACTATTTTGGTTTCAACTCCTTATATGGATGAAGCCAGTTTATGTGATCGTGTGGCCTTAATTCAAGATGGAAAAATCATGCAAATTGATACGCCTCAGCATATTGTAGATCATTTTGATAAGCCACTTTATGCGGTTAAATCTCCGAAAATGTTACCCTTATTGAAAATGTTGGAAAAAGATGCTGCTGTATTAGATATTTACCCTTTTGGAGAAGTACATCATATGGTACTTAAAAGTAAAGATAGTAAGGTAAACTTACCTGAGGATGCTACTATGGAGGGTATAAAACCCAATATCGAAGATTTATTTATCTACTTAATGAGAAACCATGAATAAAACAGCCATTATAGTAGAAAATCTGAGTAAACAATTTGGCCATTTTAAAGCAGTAGATCAGATTAGTTTTAAGGTTGCTCAAGGAGAGATTTTTGGATTTTTAGGCGCTAATGGTGCTGGCAAAACTACTGCAATGAAAATGTTATGTGGCTTGTCTATGCCCACATCAGGAAAAGCCACAGTAGCCGGATTTGATGTGTATACTGAAAATGAGTCCATTAAAAAAAGCATTGGTTACATGAGTCAGAAATTCTCTTTGTATGAAGATTTGACAGTGAAAGAGAATATTAAATTTTATGCAGGAATTTATGGAATAAGTCCTAAGCAAATTATTCAAAAGACTGAATCACTCTTACGACAGTTAAGTCTCGAGAAAGAAGCCAATGTGTTAGTTGGTCAACTACCATTGGGATGGAAGCAAAAATTAGCTTTTTCCGTTGCTATTTTTCATGACCCGCAAATTGTTTTTTTGGATGAACCAACTGGTGGTGTAGATCCAATTACCCGAAGGGAATTCTGGAATTTAATATATGAAGCTGCAGAAAAGGGGATTACTGTTTTTGTAACAACACACTATATGGATGAAGCTGAATATTGTAATCGGGTATCTATCATGGTAGATGGGAAAATTGAAGCATTGGATACTCCTTCCAATTTAAAATCCAATTTCAATGCAGCTTCAATGGATGAAGTATTTATTCAATTGGCTCGTAAAGCAAAAAGAAGCGAATAATATGAAACAATTTTATCAATTCATTGTAAAAGAGTTCTATCATATTTTTCGAGATAGAAAAACCTTGTTTATCCTTTTGGGTATGCCCATGGTGCAAATCATTATTTTTGGTTTTGCACTTACGAATGAAGTCAAAAATGCGCGTATTGCAATTGTTAATCAGTCTTCGGATAAAATTTCTACGAAATTAATTCAACAAATAGATGCAAGCAGGTATTTTGAACTATATGCTGAAACAAAAGATCCCAAATTGATAGAGGGGTTGTTTAAAAAAGGGAGTGTAAAAATAGCTTTAGTGATTCCTCCAGATTTTGAAACTTCATTAGGTAATCAAAATAAAGGATCCTTACAAATTATTGCAGATGCAAGTGATCCAAACGTTGCAACTACATTAACTAATTATTTATCTGTAATTGTTCAAAATTTTCGAGAAGATTTATATCCTAATAAAGCTATTCCTTACACTATTCATGTTGATACTAGAATGATGTATAATCCACAATTAAAAGGTGCTTATAATTTCGTTCCTGGTGTGATGGCAATGGTTTTATTATTGGTATGTACTATGATGACTGCACTAACCGTAGTTCGTGAAAAAGAGTTGGGGAATATGGAAATATTATTAGTATCACCCATTAATCCTATAAAAATTATTTTAGCCAAAGCGGTTCCTTACTTATTACTTTCTATCATTAATATCACTACTATTTTATTATTAAGTTACTATGTTTTAGAAGTGCCAATCAATGGGAGTTTAATACTATTATATGCAGAGAGTATTTTATTTATTCTTGTTTCATTGGGGCTTGGTTTATTAATTTCTGCGGCTACAGACTCTCAGCAATCTGCTATGTTTATTTCGTTGATTGTTATGTTTCTTCCTACTGTAATGTTTAGCGGATTTATTTTTCCTATAGAAAATATGCCATTGCCTTTACAAGTTGTATCAAATATCATCCCGGCAAAATGGTTTTTTATCATTGTTAAGTCGGTAATGATTAAGGGGGGAGGTATTCTGCTGGTTTGGAAAGAGACCCTAGTTTTGATTGTAATGATGACTTTGTTCTTTGGATTAGCGATTAAAAAATTTAAAATCAGATTGGCATGAGTCCTTTAAGATATATACTAGAGAAGGAATTCAAGCAGATTTTCAGAAATCCTGCTATCCTCAAAACTATTTTTATTTTACCCGTAATTCAATTGATTATGTTGCCTATGGCAGCTGATTATGAGATAAAAAATATCAATATTGCTGTGGTAAATAATGACCATGGAACTTTATCTACTGAATTGGTTCAACAAATTACCGCTTCTAATTATTTTAAGTTGGTCAGTTATACAAATGGGTTCAATACTGCAATGGAAAGTCTACAGTCAGATAAAGCAGACTTGATTTTAGAAATACCCAACAATTTTGAAACAAGTTTATTTAAAGAAAAGGAATCTAACTTATTCTTGGCTGTTAATGCCATAAATGGCGTAAAAGGTAGCCTTGGTGCAGCATATCTAAATAATATTATTCAAACTTTCAATCAATCCTTTAGAAACAAAGAATTGGTTCCTGGTCGTTTTAATGAAATACCGCAAATACAAATTAGCTCAAGCAATTGGTATAATCCTAAAATGAATTATCGCATTTTCATGGTACCTGGAATTTTGGTTTTATTGGTTACGATTGTTGGAATGAATATTTATTATATCAATATTGTACGGGAGAAAGAAATGGGCACCATTGAACAAATTAATGTAACGCCTATTCAGAAATTTCATTTTATTCTTGGTAAATTAATTCCTTTTTGGGTAATTGGTTTAATTGTAATGAGTGTTGGGTTTATTGTTGCTTGGTTGGTATATGGTATTATTCCATTGGGCTCTTATTTTACTTTGTACTTTTTTGCTGCTATTTATTTATTGGTTATTCTTGGAATTGGTCTGTTAATCTCTTCTTATTCCGAAAATCAACAACAAGCAATGCTGGTAACATTTTTTATTTTAATGATTTTTGTTTTAATGGGCGGGCTTTATACCAGTATTGACAGTATGCCAGAGTGGGCTAAATGGTTTACAAAGCTAAATCCAATTTCCTATTTCATTGAAGTGATGCGGATGGTTGTATTAAAAGGAAGTAGTATAAGTGATATTCTACCTCAAATTCTAGCAATGCTAGGTTACGCAGTAGTCATTAATATTTGGGCTGTATTGAGTTACCATAAGAGGTCTTAGAAAGAATAAATCATTTTGAAAGATCATTTATCAAACTCAATAATATGTTCAGAAGCGTAACTATCGTCTTCTGGTTTAATTCTCTTTACAAAAAAACGTACACGCTTACCCAAACGAGTGGATGTATATTTTTCTCGTATGTCTTCTTCTGTATCTAAGGGTTGTAAGGAAGGATACCAAAGTATATAACCTGGTTTTTGAAACAATAGTTGAGGTTTAGACCAATCTTGACTATTGTTTCCTTCTCCTAAATTTTGGTGGTGGTTAAAAGAAATATATATTTTATCGCCTATCCAAGACTTGCCTTCTACTTTACCCATCAACATTACCCAACAGTTTAAATAAACATTCCAACTTACAGAGGGCCCCCAATGAAAACCACCAGTGGGAGATGAAGCAGGACCTCCTTTCTCGGCCAATGGAATTTGTAAAGCAGCTACTGGTTTCCCAAAACTATTATAATCAATACTGAAACTTTTTCCATCCCATCTTTTTGCTTTTCCAACTGGGTTGTCTAAATCTTTTAGTGCAATTCTAACGATGCTGATACACTGTCCTGCTGCTTCAGTTATTGGGTTATAGGTAGAGGGATTATACACGCCGGGATATCCATACTCTCCATAAAATATGTACAAGTATTCTCCACTTGCCACTGCAGATGGATCACCAACTCCACCTGCAAAAGTATTGGAGGTATTGTGCGGTTTTAAAATCATTCTGGGGTCTAAATCTTCTAGCACAATCCCAAGATTTTTCCATGACTTGCCTCCGTCTGCAGATTTCATGATACCTATTCTACAAACAGCTGCGGGGCTTTCAGTACCCGTTAATCCTTGCGGCCATAATTTGCTATTGGTGTATCCTTCTTTCGTTATTGAATCGTAGGGAAGGGTAATAGGATAGTTTTCGTTGTGATACAACGCAAACAATGTTTTACCAGTTGCATCTTTTTTGTCTTGGTAAACTGTTTCAAACCATACAGCACCATGTAATCCCTTTTGACCAATAGGAACATTGGGCGGCATTATAGGGTCAATAAATTTTTCCGCACTGTTTTGAAAAACAATATTTGCATTGGGGCCATCCGAATATTTTAAATCTTTGGCATTGCCCCAAAGAGGATCTTCTCCATATTTGCCAGGAAAAATTCTAAATGTATCACCTACCCATGCTTCGGCCATATTACAATCTACAAACGAGTTAAATTTTATTTTTGGCGCTGGTAATAACTTGAAACTGGGTTGGGACAACCCCATACTATTAAATCCTAAAGAAAATACTAAAAAAAATGAAAAGCTTCCTTTAGCCCATTTATTGATTAATACTAGGCGAATGAATGATTTAATAGGATTCATTTGTATTTGGAAACTTTTTGGTTTTTACATCTTGAATGTATAGTTGTACTGCTTCTAGAATAGAAGCATTTAAATTTAAATAATTTCTTACAAATTTGGGCTTAAATGATTCATCCAATCCCAGTAAATCGTTAATCACCAATACTTGTCCATCACAGCCACTTCCTGCTCCAATACCAATTACAGGAATAGTTAATGAAGATGCAATTTCAGTTGCTAAATCAGCTGGAATTTTTTCTAATACAATGGCAAAACAACCAGCACGTTCTAAAGCAATTGCATCTGCTTTTAGTAGTTCTTTTGCTTCTTGAGAAGTAGCTTGTAATTCGTAAGAGCCCAATTGATGAATACTTTGTGGGGTTAATCCTAAATGCCCCATAACAGGTATGCCCGATTGAACAATCTTAGTAATTGTGTGTGAAATTTCTTGACCACCTTCTAATTTAACTGCTTGTGCATTTGTATTTTTTAATAGTTGTATAGCGTTTTTTAATGCTTCAGAATCATTTACTTGGTAAGTGCCAAACGGTAAATCAATCACTACAAATGCTTGTTTCACGGCTTTCATCACTGCTTTTCCATGATAGATCATTTCCTCTAAAGTAACTGGTAGAGTTGTTTCGTTTCCTTGAAATACGTTCGATAAACTATCCCCCACTAGTATAATATCAATTGCTGCGGCATCTAATATACTTGCGAATGTATAATCATATGCAGTTAGCATACTAATTGGTTGACCATTCTGTTTCATTTGAAACAGTGTTTTAATTGTTTTTTTACCTGAAGTCATTTTTTTACAACTTTATATTGTCTATTATCCTTACTCCTTCAATGGTAGCAGCGGTTAAGATGGTTATTGGTTGATTGTTATTTGAAGTTGTATGTATTGTTTCAAAATTTTCATTTACAAATGCAAAATAATCAACAGACTCAAAACCGCCATTTAAAATATTTTTTGTTGATTCTTGAGAAATTAGATTTAAATCTAAACCAACTTCAGAATTCAATATTCTTTCTTTTGTTTCAATTAATGTCTTTAATAATACTGTTGCTTTCTTTAGTCCGTTTATACTTAATCTTTTGTTTCTGCTACTTAGTGCTAAACCATTTTCATTCCTTATAGTTTCACATAGATGTAATTGAATAGAGCTATCTAAACCCTCGAGTTGTATCATCTTTTCAATTACTTTGCATTGTTGGAAGTCTTTTAATCCTAGATAAAGACTTTGGGGTTGAATGATATCTAATAATCTTTTTACCACATTACAAACACCTTGAAAGTGGCCAGGTCTGTAAAATCCTTCTAGTTCGCCTTCAATTTCCCCTAAATCATAATTTTTTAAAACAAAACCTTCAGGATAAACAGTAGTATGTGTTGGTACAAATAGGCAGTCGCAACCTATGCCTTTTAGTAGTGATATATCTTGTTCGAGCATTCTTGGGTACTTAACATAGTCCTCTTCTTGGTTAAACTGTATTTTGTTAACAAAAATGCTACAGAAAGTGATATCGTTTTCTTTTAGTGATTTTTCTACTAGTGCTAAATGGCCTTTGTGCAACGCACCCATTGTTGGAACAAAACCAACTGAGTTGTTTCGATTCTGTTCATTTAAATAGGCTCTTAGCAAATCAATTTGTTCAAATATTTTCATTTTTTAATTGCTTAGTTTATCCTCAATTTTTCAAAAACAATGGCTAATTTTAAAGAATGGTAAAAGATTTTAATATTTTGGTTGGCATTACTGGCAGTGTGTCTGCTTACAAAATGTATACCGTAATTAGACAGTTAAAGCAAATTAAGGCTGAAATTCGAGTTATTATTACACCCGCTGCTAAAAATTTTATTTCTCCAACACTTTTGTCTACTTTTTCTGAGCATCAGGTTTATTGCGATTTTGTAGAAAATGATCAATGGCAAAATCATGTGCTTTTAGGGCGATGGGCCAATTTATTTTTAATTGCACCTGCTAGTTGTAATACAATTGCCAAAATGGCAAATGGAATTGCTGATAATTTTTTACTGGCAACATATTTGAGTTGTAATTCTCCGGTTTTAGTGATACCCGCGATGGATGAAGATATGTGGCATCATCCAAGCACTCAGCGGAATATTAAATTATTGCAAAGTTTTGGTAACCAAATTATAGAGCCTAAAG
>JBKBWE010000411.1:0-1648 GCA_046289145.1 Sediminibacterium sp. | reverse complement strand
ACTTCGTTTTACTAATGAAGTAACTGTGAAAAATATGCAGCAAGCTCTTAAAGAAGCATCAGGTCGCAATACATTGGGGGTATTTATCATAGCTCTGCTATGGATTATTTGCCTCTATACTTTATCTCTACATTTCCTGGTTACTGTAATACATCAGGTAACTGTCACTACCGTACTGTCAATCTGCTTAATCTCAATCTTTGCTGTAGCAATTCTCATTGCAATGCACTTTACTGGTCTCCCATATTCCAGGTTTGGCATCACTGCGAAAGATTGGGGGAAAACCACCCTTGAAGCATTGGCTTTTACAATTCCTATTATGCTTTTTGTACTAATTATCAAGGTTTTTTTTATAATAGGTATCGATCATCTGGACAATACTCCTATATTTTCAGGAACAAAACGTTTTTTGGTAAATAATGAAGTGGATTGGGAATATTACTTTGCTATGATTTTTTTATATAGCCTTTTTGCCCCCATTCAAGAGCTAATGGCCAGAAGTGCTTTACAATCTACTTTTTTTCATTTTTTACCCGGGGAAAAATTATTTCGTCAATGGAATGGAATTTTTCTGTCCAATCTAATCTTTGCAACTATGCACACTCACTTGGGGCTCACCTTTGCCTCATTAACTTTTATCGCCGGACTTTTTTGGGGGTGGTTATTTCACAGACAGAAATCTCTTTTGGGAGTATCCGTTTCTCATGTGATTTTAGGCGTGTGGTCTCTATTTATTGTTGGGTTGCGCTAAGCTAATCGGCATTTTACATCCAATAACCAATATACCAATTGATAATGGAGTCTCCCCAAAACATAGCTATTAATCCAGAAATGCAAAGAAAAGGACCGAATGGTATTGCAGTATCTCTTGATTTACCATTTATCTTTAAATAAATCAAACCAATAATAGCCCCGGTTATTGAAGATATTAGAAGAATTAATGGTAAATACATCCATCCAAACCATGCGCCAAATGCCGCAAATAATTTGAAATCTCCATGTCCCATACCTACTTTACCAGTCATCAGATAAAACAGATTAATGAATAGCCATAAGGCTAAATAGGCGCCAGCGCAGCTTAATACAGCAACATCAAGACTAACAAATACGTTCTGGGTATTAGCAATAAGGCCAAGCCATAAAAACCCTAAAGTGAGGCTATCAGGGAGTAATTGATGATCAAGATCAATATAAACAAGTGGTATTAATATCCAGATGGCTAATAAAGCAAATAATAATTGTATTGTAAACCCAAAATGCCAACTGGCGTATACGGATAAAACTGTTGTCAACAGCTCAACAAAAGGGTAGCGGATTGAAATTGGACTATTACATTGGTAACAGCGTCCTCTTAATAAAATATAGCTTAACAGGGGAATATTCTGCCACGCTTTAACCATCGCTTTACAATGAGGACAAAAAGAACGTGGTAAAAATAGATTAAGTTTTATTTTTTCTTTTTGCTGTTCGAGATGGAATAGCTCACAGCATTGCTCTTTCCACTCTTCCTGCAAAATAATCGGTAAGCGATAGATTATCACATTAAGTAAACTTCCAACGGCTAGAGAAAAGAGTCCAACGACTAAATACATAAACCATGGATAATTGATTATTAGTGCATTTATCATTGACGCGTTTGCCTATATTG
>JBKBWE010000127.1:0-7527 GCA_046289145.1 Sediminibacterium sp. | reverse complement strand
CCGTTTTTTAATAAAAAATTAGTTGTGCCAGCTACAATATTTTTTTGCTCAAACCAGTTACCTGCTTTAAATACCCATTCAATCATGAGTACATCTTGTGTGCCAGCATTCATGCTATATACAGGCACAGTATTGTCTAATTGATATTGCTCGCATGTTCTGAGCTTTAAATCAAAACTTACTGCATCGGTTATATTGGGTTGTATTTTTCTATTCAACATCTTATTTGTTCTTTATTTTGCCAGGTAGTGTAAAGTATTACTATTACTTTCTCTAAAAATTTGTTTGCTATAATCAACAATATCTTGTGGATTTATTTCCTGGTATTTTTCTAATTCAGTATTCATTAATGAAGCATCGCCCATTAGCTCGTACATTGCTAAACTGCTGGCCCTACTCATTATGCTCATGTCTTCGAATGCTATAACGCTTTCTGTTTTATTTTTAACTTTCGTTAATTCAGCAATGGAAACTGGTTGTTCTTGTATTTGAGCAATTTGTTCTGCAATAGCTTGTTCCGCTCTATTAATGTCTACCCCTTTAACCAATTTACCTTCGATGGTTAATAATCCGGCATCTAGACTTCCAAAGTGATAGCAATCTAAATTGGAAAATAATTTTTGTTCTTTAACCAATGATTGATACAAACGAGAAGAAGCCCCTCCACCCAAAATTTCTGTAATTAAATCTGCTGTATAATATCCTTTATTTAAACGTGCATCCATATGCCAGGTTTTTACAAAGGCATCCAATGGAACTTCAGCTTCAATGGTTAATCTTCTTGCATGGTCTTGAATGGGCTCTTGAGGTAAACAGCGAATATATTTATCTCCCATTGGAATGGGTCCAAACCATTTTTGCGACAAATTCTTAATATCCTCCGTTTTTACATTCCCTGCTACCACCAAAATGGCATTTACAGGTCGATAATGCTTGAAGAAAAAATGTTTAACATCGTCAATATGTGCATTCTCAACATGACTTAATTCCTTGCCAATAGTCATCCATTGATAAGGATGAACTGTATAGGCCAATTCGCGCATTTGTTTCCAAACATCACCATAGGGCTTATTAATATAATGTTCCCTAAATTCTTCACAAACTACTTTTCGTTGAACTGATAAACTTTTTTCACTAAACGCTAAGCTTAACATTCGATCACTTTCTAGCCAAAATGCTGTTTCAATATTTTGAGCGGGTAGTTGGCAATAATAATTGGTTAAATCGTTGGTAGTATAAGCATTATTGTCTCCACCAGCCCTTTGCAAGGGTTCATCGTAATCTGCAATATTAATGCTGCCTCCGAACATTAAGTGCTCAAACAAATGAGCAAATCCGGTTTTTTCTGGATGCTCGTCTCGAGCTCCTACATCATACAATACATTTACCACTGCCATTGGGGTTGCAGTGTCTTCGTGTACTAAAACGGTTAAGCCATTGTCTAGGGTAAAGCGGTTATATTCAATCATATTTATGCGTATCGAAGCGCAAAATAGTTCATCTTTACTTACCTACGAATGTCTTTAACATTCATGTTTAACATTAAAGGAACATTGTTTCTAAGAACTACTACTTTTATTTTTCCTAAAGAGTTCTGAAAGAGGTTTTTATAAGCCTGAATATTATTAGAAGCATTATTTTCTATTGAAAAAATAATATCCTCTGATTTAAATCCAGCTTTGTCTCCAGGGGAGCCTTCAATAATATCGATTACTTTTATTTGGCCATCTACTAAATAAATTCCTAGTCCTGTATAACTGTAATCAAACGAATCGGTAAAATGTTCATTGGGCTTAATATGGATGCTTTGTTCTGGGTAGTTTAAAGTAATATTAAACCTTCTCAATAAATCGTTTCCCATCAACCCTCCTAAAATAGGGTAGTTGGTTACATTGAAATCGTCTTCAAATATATGAACGGGCACTTTTTTGAATTTATAATTGCCAATTTTCACAGATTTCATCACAGCAATTTCCATTTTCTTTTTTCCCCCTAACCCTTCTGCCTGAGTTGGATAAAACTTTCGTTTGCTTTTAAAAACAGCACTATCGTCTACATAATCCCTAGATAGTAAGAAACAAAGTCCTGCCCCGGTATCAAAAATAAATCGATTTAAAAAAGACTTGCTGTCTTCCACATAAGCCTGTAACAAAGGGAGCGTACTAAAATTGGGTTTTAATAGTTGACCTCCTTTTGGATATTTAAATCTTCCTGGGGAATGTACTTCCATTATTCTTTTATCGAAGTCTAAATGAACAATATACCTTCTTAAAAAACTATACCCTATGATCCCATCTATCCTAACACCATAAACACTGGTAAGTAGTTCATAATTATTTATATGAAAATCTAAGTTCTTTACCACTATACCAGGCATTTGTAAGGAATGGTTGTATGCAAAAGAAACTTTTTTTACTCCGGCAATACCCCTAATGGTTTTATCACTTAACGCAATAGGTAACTTTAGTCTATCAACTGTACTAGAATCGAGTGAAATTCCACCACTGCCCGTGTCAAGAACAAAATTGAGAGAATCTGTAAATCCATCTAGCTGAGCTTTCAAAATGATGATACCGCCACTCAACTGAAAAAATGGAATCTTCGTAATGAGTTTGGAGTCTGGAGGAACAAATTCTTCTTGGGCACTAAGCTTATGAAAGCATAGTAGTGAAAATACACATATGGCAAATACCCGTTTCATGCTATGTTAAGTTAATGGCTTTTTGCGCAAAATGATGAATAATTACATAAGCGCGCTCTTTTGTTGATATCCCTTTGGGTGAACCTTATCTATACTAACTTTGTTACTTATACAATTATGATGGAATTAGCCAATTTATACCAAAGAGCCCTTGATT
The DNA here is from genome assembly GCA_046289145.1 of Sediminibacterium sp. Taxonomy (GTDB): domain Bacteria; phylum Bacteroidota; class Bacteroidia; order Chitinophagales; family Chitinophagaceae; genus Sediminibacterium. The sequence continues at coordinate 4,669 of JBKBWE010000127.1, read as the reverse complement.
TTGACTTTTTAAGTGTAGAAGAGGGAATATACCTATTTGAGCAGGCACCTTTAGCCGATTTAATGCATATAGCAGATGAGTTGCGTAAAAAGCAAGTACCTCATGGTAAAGTAACCTGGCAGATCGACCGTAATGTAAATACCACTAACGTATGCATTGCCAACTGTAAGTTTTGTAATTTCTACCGTATACCGGGCCATGCAGAGGCATATATTACTGAAATGCCGGTTTATAGAAAGAAAATTGAAGAGACATTAAAGTATGGTGGAGACCAGCTCTTGCTACAAGGAGGTCATCACCCCAACTTAGGCCTCGATTTTTATACGGCTACCTTCCGTCAGCTAAAACAAGAATATCCTACTATAAAACTACATGCACTCGGACCGCCAGAAGTAGCACATATAGCCAAATTAGAAAAAATGAGCCATCATGATGTGCTAAAAGCTTTAAAAGAATCTGGCTTAGATTCATTGCCAGGGGCAGGAGCAGAAATATTGGTTGATCGGGTCCGCCGCTTAATTTCTAAAGGCAAGTGTGGGGCAGATGAGTGGCTAGCCATCATGCACGAAGCACACAAATTAGGTATTACCACCAGTGCAACCATGATGTTTGGACATGTAGAAACTTTAGAAGAGCGCTTTATACACTTAGTTAGAATAAGAGAAGTTCAATCAATGAAACCAGCTGATGCCAATGGTTTCCTAGCATTTATACCTTGGACATTTCAGGATGTAGACACTTTGTTAACCAAAATTAGAGGGGTTCATAATTTAACTACTCCAGATGAATACTTGAGAATGATTGCCATTAGCCGAATCATGCTTCCAAATGTTAAGAATATTCAAGCTAGTTGGTTAACGGTTGGAAAAGAAACTGCACAGCTATGTTTACATGGAGGAGCCAACGACTTTGGTTCAATTATGATTGAAGAAAACGTGGTGAGTGCAGCTGGAGCTCCTCATCGGTTTACGTATAAAACCATACAGGAAGCAATTAAAGAAGCTGGCTTTGAGCCTCAATTACGAAATCAGCAATACGGTTGGAGGGAAATACCTGAAACAATTGTAGAGCAGACCATTGATTATTAAAAGACAACAGATTACCTTTTTTGATTTTTTGAAACTGATTCTTACTAATTTAAAGTAACTTTAGTAGTGTAAACACCCAATTGTTTCGAATCAGAATAAGATGAACATATTCGAATCTGTAATTTGTCATGACTACACTGTTGTAAGAACTCATAGAGAGATTCTTGCGGTCAAGACCAATGGTGTGCACATGGTTGGCTTGGCTTGGGTTTGTAACGTACTTACCATAATTGGGTTAGGAATTGTTTATTTACTGCTAACCAATCAAAGTAGCGACGTGTATGATATACTTGCATTTATTCGGTATTGGGAGTTGGCAGGTAGATTAGGAATATTGATATTCTTAGCTTTGGTTTATTTTATGAGCTTTGGCGCATATGGTGGTAAAGCCATTTTCCTTGATATTATACGTCGTTTTAGCAAGCTTGAAGAAGAAGAAAAACACGCTGTAGCAAAAAGGGGTGGTCGATATTTCTATCTTTCTTTATTGAGTTTTTTAATTGTTTCTGGGGTGGTGGTTTACTTAATAAAATATGTTTATTAAAAAGCTATGACGGTATTTGGAGCAATCATTTCGCATAATTATTTATGGTGTCAATACCGTCAAAGGGTAGGATTGGCTAAAACACAAGGCCCCTTAATGGTTGGCATTGTTTGGGTAGCCAATGTACTCACATTTTATGGGTACTATATTTATACTAACCTAGTAACTTTTAAAGAAAAAGACCCCGAATATTTAAATAGAATCATGTGGGAATGGCTAAATGCATTTAAGTTGTCTTTTGTAATTGGCGCATTACTTGTTTTTTTATTGAGCTATTTTTTATATAGAATTAGGGGTGTTTACAATAATATAATTACTGAATTACTTAGTAAAGAAGCCGAAAAACAAAAAAAAGTTGCCAAACTAGGCAAAACCTATTTTTATGGGTCATTGATTCTTTTAGTTGTTTCTTACAGCGTTTTAGCTTGGCTTTTTGTAAAATGGGGATTTTGGGCAGCGTTTAATTTAGACTCCAATTAAGGATAATTAGCCCCTTTCATACCAATTCTTAAGTATCACGCCAATTGTTCGGCTTAATTTTGAAAAATTCTTATAGAAGCTGTAACATAATAAACAGCTATACGTATTATAATAACAAACCAACTAACTGTTTCTATTTGTATGACCGAGTTTGAGTACAATGAATGTGTAAATACCCATGCCGATGGCCTTTTTAGGTTTATCGTGAAAAACCTTCGGCATGAAGAAGACGCGCGAGATATTGTGCAAACCAGTTTTGAAAAACTTTGGAGAAATAGAGATCAGGTAGAAACAGCTAAGTCAAAAGCCTATTTATTCACCGTTGGATACAATCAAATGATTGATCATATACGCAAAAATAAAAGGGTTCAATTAAAAGAGGAATTTGAAGAACAAACAGGCATTCATTACCAGCAACACACAGGGTTAAAGAAAACATTAATGGAAGCGTTAAATCGATTGAATGAGACCCAGAAAAGCTTGGTGATGCTGAAAGACTATGAAGGATATAGTTATGAAGAGATTGGACAAATTATGAACTTAAATGAGAGTCAAGTAAAAGTGTATTTGCATAGAGCAAGATTAACATTAAGAAACTACCTGGTTAGCGCCGAAAACGTATTATAATGATTACTATAAACCGAAATAATTACGAAACCTATTTTCTACTTTGGGTAGATGGAGAGCTCTCCCCCGAAGAGCTGGTAGCTGTAGAGCGGTTTATAGCAACGAATCCAGACTTAGCCGAAGAATTGACTTTATTGCAAGACACTAAGTTGGTGCCCGAAGATCAAATCATATTCAACGATAAAAATCAATTGTTAAAACAGTCAACCAATGATATTTCATTAGACAATTATGAATCTTGGTTTTTATTATACGTTGATAAGGAATTGTCATTAGCCGATTGTCAAAAAGTAGAATTATTTGTATTGCAGCACCCCAGTTTGCAAGCATCTTTTGAATTATTAATGCAAACTCGTTTGGCTCCTGAAGAGTGGGTATTTAATAATAAAGAGATATTATATAAAAAAGAAATCCAGAAACGTCCTGTGGTATATATGCGTTGGATGCGCTATGCAGCAGCAGCAGCGTTGATTGGATTAATTGCTACAGTTTGGATGATCGCTCCAACCAGTCAATTAAAAACGCCACTTGAAATAAATGGGGTACAGCCGGAAGTGGTGGGCACTCAACCAGTGATTAATAGCGATAAAACTGAAACATCTAATGTACGAACACTTAAAAATAGTGTAGCACAAATAGACCCCAAAACTTCAGTTCAAGCGCCAGCATCATTTAGTAAAGCTGTTACAGTTGAGCCCCTAACAGGCAATAAGGCTTTAACCACAATTATTGATAATGAAATACCTAAAAAAGAGGAACAAGCTGTAGCAAGAATAGCGCAAAATCCTGTTCTAACTGTAAAAGATGTACCCGCTACTAATTTAATTGCTGGCATAAATGATGTTGACAATAATCAAGGAGCCAATATTGAACCAGCTGATACAAAAACAGAAGAAACTTTGGATGATGCTAAAACAGTGTATACCACACTAGAAGATGAAGAAGAAAATAAAAGCCTATTTATAGGAGCATTAGAAATAAATAAAGACAAATTGCGCGGATTATTCCGCAAAGCAGGAACGATTTTCCGTTCAAAAGCAAAAAAAGAAGAAGATACTCGTCAAAGAAAATAAAAGTAAAAAACATGAAAAGATTTGCAAGCATGGTGGCAATGGTATGCGTTGCCTTGGGTTCAAACGCTCAATCCACACAAGAAACTGACACCATTAAAGTAGGTAACTTTGTGATCATTAAAAAGAAGGGATCCGAAGATAATATAACGGGCACTTCAAAAAACAGTCGTGACAATTACAATTTATTGCGTGTTGAACGCCGACCAGCAAAACGTAAAAACTTAAGTACCAACTGGTGGATTCTAGATTTAGGATTTGCTAATATGCGTGATAATACCAATTATGGATTTGCACAAGCGGGTTCTTATTTTAAAACGCTACGTCCACAAGATGGCCCAGTGAATGAGAATAGTTATCGTTTAAACAGGGGGAAATCTTCTAACGTGAACCTTTGGTTCTTCATGCAGAAGTTAAATATCAGTAAGAATGTGTTGAACCTTAAATATGGGTTAGGTTTGGAAATGTATAATTTCCGTTATGATTCTAAAATTAGTTATAACAACGATCCAGCACCATATGTGTTTAATGATTCCATTTCATTCTCGAAGAATAAATTATATGCTGGATACCTTACTGTTCCATTCATGATTAATATCAATACTACCCCTGATAAGCGCAAAGGTTTTAGTTTTAGTGCAGGGGTAAGTGCTGGATACTTAATCTCTAGTTGCAATAAGCAAATAAGTGCTGAAAGAGGAAAGCAAAAAGAGAAGGCAGATTTTTATATGGAACCATTCCGTTTAGCAGCAATTGGAGAAGTAGGATTGGGACCGGTACGTTTATATGGTTCATACAGCTTAAACAAAATGCAGAAAGATATTACCCGAGTTGAACAATTTCCCTACGCAATTGGGGTT